>NZ_JAAGPN010000078.1:0-35330 GCF_017104805.1 Paraburkholderia sp. Ac-20347
CGCGAAGCGCTGCCCGAAGCCCTGCCCGCCCGCGCGGCGGCGCTGCGCCGTCTGGCCGAGGCGCTCGTGGCCGCCGGTGAGCTCGATCTCGCCGATGCGCGCGCGTTGCATCCGAAGGCCGCTGCGACGCTCGAATCGTGGCGCGATGCGGGTTGGGTCGAGTACGAGTGCGTCGAGTTCGGCGCCGCGCCGCGTGCATCCGGGCAAATCCCGACCGTAAAAAATACCGATGACGCCAACAGTGCCGATTCGTCCGTCGGCACGAATGGAAACGTCGATGTCCGCGCAACGAACGCAACGAACGGAAAGAACGCGCCTCATCAACTCAGCGACGAGCAGCAAACGGCCGTCGAGGCGATTGTCGAATCGAGCGGCTTCGCGCCGTTTCTGCTGCATGGCGTGACGGGCAGCGGCAAGACCGAGGTCTATCTGCGCGCGCTGGCCGCGCGGCTCGAACGCGAGCCCGACGCGCAGGCGCTGGTGCTCGTCCCCGAAATCAATCTCACGCCGCAGTTCGAGGCGGCGTTCCGCACGCGCTTCGCGGGCGTGCTGCCCGACGGCGCCATCGTCACGATGCACAGCGGCCTCGCCGAGGGCGAGCGAGCGCGCCACTGGCTCGCCGCGCACACGGGCCGCGCGCGCATCGTGCTGGGCACGCGGCTGGCCGTGATGGCGTCGCTGCCGCATCTGGCGATGATCGTCGTCGACGAGGAGCACGATCCCGCCTACAAGCAGCAGGAAGGGCTGCGCTACTCGGCGCGCGATCTGGCCGTGTGGCGCGCCAAGCAGCTTGCGATTCCGGTCGTGCTCGGTTCGGCCACGCCGTCGCTGGAAAGCTGGTGGCAAGCCGATCAGGGCCGCTATACGCGTCTCACGCTGTCACGCCGCGCGATGGCCGACGCCGTGCTGCCGACGGTCAAGCTGATCGATCTGGAAGAGGAGCGGCGGCGCGGGCGCGCGTCGTTCGAGGGCTTGTCCGGCCCGCTGATCGCGGCCATGAAGGCGCGTCTGGAGCGCGGCGAGCAGAGCCTGATTTTCCTGAACCGGCGCGGCTATGCGCCGACGCTCGCCTGCGACGCCTGCGGCTGGGTCGCGGGCTGTCCGCGCTGCAGCGCCTACGTCGTGCTGCACAAGCCCGAACGCGCGCTGCGCTGCCATCACTGCGGCTGGGAATCGCGCATTCCGCATTCGTGTCCGGAGTGCGGCAACGTCGATATCGCGCCGATGGGACGCGGCACGCAGCGGATCGAGGAAGCGCTCGCGAGCGCGGTGCCGGGCGCGCGGGTGCTGCGCATCGACGCCGACAGCACGCGCCGCAAAGGCAGCGCGCAGGCGCTCTTTTCCGATGTGCACGCGGGCGAAGTCGACATCCTGGTGGGCACGCAGATGGTCGCGAAGGGCCACGACTTCCAGCGGGTCTCGCTGGTGGGCGTGCTGAACGCCGACAACGCGCTGTTCTCGCACGATTTTCGCGCGAGCGAGCGCCTGTTCGCGCAACTGATGCAGGTGAGCGGGCGCGCGGGCCGCGCCGGTCTGCCCGGCGAGGTGCTGGTGCAGACGCGTTATCCGCGCCACGCGATTTATCACGCGCTCGCGCGCCACGATTACGTGGGTTTCGCGAATTCGCAGGTCAAGGAGCGTCGCGACGCGCATCTGCCGCCGTTCGTCTATCAGGCCTTGCTGCGCGCCGAGGGACGCACGCTCGAAGCGGCGCTGGCGTTTCTCGCCGAAGCGGCCGCGGCGCTCACGGCCATTCCGGCCGCGTCGCGCGTGATGGCCTACGACGCCGTGCCGCTGACGATCGTCAAGGTCATGAACGTGCACCGCGCGCAGTTGCTCATCGAGAGCCAGTCGCGCGCGGCTCTGCAGGCCACGCTGCGTGCGTGGCAACCCGCGCTGCGCGCGTTACGCGGCGTGCTGCGCTGGAATCTCGAAGTCGATCCGCTCGATATTTGAAGGCAACCCCCGCCGCCCGATCGCGATGTCGATACGACGCCGCTGTGTTTTAGCGCTGCGTGCCGCCCGTCGCGTCACCCTGATTGGCGCGCACGACGCGCAGCTTGCGCGTTTCCGGCGCCGTCGCGCCGCGAATGAACAGCACGGCGCACAGCGCGCACATGCTCCAGACACCAGCCACCACCAGCCACTTTTCCATTTTTTGGTCCTCGCGCCGGTTCGAACGTCCGGCTCCCCGTTGTTCTTTGTATAACGGCACGGCGACGGAAACGATTAGGGTTACCCAGAAACTGTTGGCCAGGGAAAATACCGAGTGCGGACGCGCCGCCACGGCTGGCGGGCATCTGGCGCAAACCCAGGCCCGGCGGGGCTTCTCGCGGGGTGCAACCAGACATTTTGAATGGTTGCACCTTTTTAATTGGAGGGGTACGATTCGCCAACTTTTTTAGTCTTGGCCGGTGCGGGTCAGCCGGCATACGAAGGAAACATGGCTAGCACCACCCTTGGCGTCAAGGTCGACGACCTCCTCCGCTCGCGGCTCAAAGATGCCGCCACGCGCCTCGAGCGCACCCCGCACTGGCTCATCAAGCAGGCCATCTTCGCTTACCTCGAGAAAATCGAGCACGGCCAGCTGCCGCCGGAGCTGAACGGCCACGTCGGCGCTACCGATCTGGGCGACGGTTCCACCGACGGCCCGGACGAGTACGCCTCGCACCCCTTCCTCGAGTTCGCCCAGAACGTGCAACCGCAGTCGGTGCTGCGCGCGGCGATCACGGCGGCGTACCGTCGTCCGGAGCCGGAGTGCGTGCCGTTCCTGATCGGCGAGGCGCGTCTGCCCGCCAATCTCACCGGCGACGTCACGAAGCTCGCCACGAAGCTCGTCGAAACGTTGCGCGCCAAGCGCACGGGTGGCGGCGTCGAAGGCCTGATCCACGAGTTTTCGCTGTCGAGCCAGGAAGGCGTGGCGCTGATGTGCCTCGCCGAAGCGCTGCTGCGTATTCCCGACCGCGCCACGCGCGATGCGCTGATCCGCGACAAGATCAGCAAGGGCGACTGGAAATCGCACGTCGGCCACGCGCCGTCGCTGTTCGTGAACGCCGCGACCTGGGGCCTGATGATCACCGGCAAGCTGGTGACGACGAATAGCGAAACGGGGCTGTCGTCGGCGCTCACGCGCATGATCGGCAAGGGCGGCGAGCCGCTGATCCGCAAGGGCGTCGACATGGCGATGCGCCTGATGGGCGAGCAGTTCGTCACCGGCGAGAACATCTCCGAAGCGCTCGCGAACAGCCGCAAGTTCGAAGCACGCGGCTTCCGCTATTCGTACGACATGCTCGGCGAAGCGGCCACGACCGAAGCCGACGCGCAGCGCTACTACGCCTCGTATGAACAGGCGATCCACGCGATCGGCAAGGCAGCGGGCGGACGCGGCATCTACGAAGGCCCCGGCATTTCGATCAAGCTCTCCGCGCTGCATCCGCGCTACTCGCGCGCGCAGCAGGAACGCACGATGAACGAGCTGCTGCCGCGCGTGCGTGCACTCGCCGTGCTCGCGCGCCGCTATGACATCGGCCTCAATATCGACGCCGAAGAAGCCGACCGTCTCGAACTCTCGCTCGACCTGCTCGAAGCGCTCTGTTTCGACTCGGAACTCGCGGGCTGGAACGGCATTGGTTTCGTGGTGCAGGCTTACCAGAAGCGCTGTCCGTTCGTGATCGACTACATCGTCGATCTCGCGCGCCGCAGCCGTCACCGCATCATGGTGCGCCTCGTGAAGGGTGCGTACTGGGACACGGAAATCAAGCGCGCCCAGGTGGACGGCCTCGAAGGCTATCCGGTCTACACGCGCAAGATCTACACCGACGTGTCGTACCTCGCGTGCGCGAAGAAACTGCTCGGCGCGCCCGACGCGGTGTACCCGCAGTTCGCCACGCACAACGCGTACACGCTGGCCGCGATCTATCACCTCGCGGGCAACAACTACTATCCCGGCCAGTACGAATTCCAGTGCCTGCACGGCATGGGCGAGCCGCTGTACGAAGAGGTCACGGGCCCGCTGGCGCAGGGCAAGCTGAACCGTCCGTGCCGCGTCTACGCGCCGGTCGGCACGCACGAAACGCTGCTCGCGTACCTCGTGCGCCGTCTGCTCGAAAACGGCGCGAACACCTCGTTCGTGAACCGTATCGCCGATGAAACCGTGCCGGTCGCCGAACTCGTGACGAACCCCGTCGACGATGCCGCGAAGGTCGTGCCGCCGGGCGCGCCGCACACGAAGATTCCGCTGCCGCGCGAACTGTTCGGCAGCGAGCGTCTGAATTCGATGGGCCTCGATCTCTCGAACGAACATCGCCTCGCGTCGCTGTCGTCGGCGCTGCTGGCGAGCGCGCATCATCCATGGCGCGCCGCGCCGATGCTCGCCGATATCGACCTGGCCGAAGGCACCGCACGTGACGTACGCAATCCGGCCGATCATCGCGATCTGGTCGGCACCGTGGTCGAAGCGACGAGCGAGCACGTGAGCGCCGCGCTTTCGCACGCCGTGGCTGCCGCGCCGATCTGGCAGGCGACGCCCGTCGATGCGCGCGCCGATTGCCTCTCGCGCGCCGCCGATCTGCTCGAAGCGCAGATGCATACGCTGATGGGCCTGATCGTGCGCGAAGCGGGCAAGTCGCTGCCGAACGCGGTGGCGGAAATCCGCGAAGCGATCGATTTCCTGCGCTACTACTCGACGCAGATCCGCGAGGAATTCTCGAACGACACGCATCGTCCGCTCGGTCCGGTCGTGTGTATCAGCCCGTGGAATTTCCCGCTGGCGATCTTCATGGGCCAGGTCGCCGCCGCGCTCGCCGCCGGCAACACGGTGCTCGCGAAGCCCGCGGAACAAACGCCGCTGATCGCCGCGCAAGCCGTGCGCATCCTGCGCGAAGCGGGCGTGCCCGCCGGCGCGGTGCAACTGCTGCCGGGCGACGGCGAAACGGTGGGCGCGGCGCTGGTCGCCGACCACCGCACGCGCGCCGTCATGTTCACGGGCTCGACCGAAGTCGCGCGCCTCATCAACAAGCAGCTTTCGCAGCGTCTGGATTCGGAGGGCCGTCCGATTCCGCTGATCGCCGAAACGGGCGGCCAGAACGCGATGATCGTCGATTCGTCGGCGCTCGCGGAACAGGTCGTCGCCGACGTGCTGCAAAGCGCGTTCGACTCGGCGGGCCAGCGCTGCTCGGCGCTGCGCGTGCTGTGTCTGCAGGACGACGTGGCCGAGCGCACGCTCGAAATGCTCACGGGCGCGATGAAGGAACTGGCGATTGGCAATCCTGATCGTCTGTCCGCCGACGTCGGTCCGGTGATCGACGTGGAAGCCAAGCGCGGCATCGACACGCACGTCGCGACGATGCGCGAAAAGGGTCGCAAGGTCACGCAGATGCCGATGGCCGACAGCTGCGGCGCAGGCACCTTCGTGCCGCCGACGCTGATCGAAATCGACAGCCTCGACGAACTCAAGCGCGAAGTGTTCGGCCCGGTGCTGCACGTGATCCGCTATCGCCGCAGCCAGCTCGACAAGCTGCTCGAACAGATCCGCGCGACCGGTTATGGCCTCACGCTCGGCATCCACACGCGTATCGACGAAACGATCGCGCACGTCGTGGGCCGCGCGCATGTCGGCAACATTTATGTGAACCGCAACGTGATCGGCGCGGTGGTCGGCGTGCAGCCGTTCGGCGGCGAAGGTCTGTCGGGCACGGGTCCGAAGGCGGGCGGCGCGTTGTATCTGTCGCGTCTGCTGGCCAAGCGTCCGGCGGGTCTGCCGCAATCGCTCACGAAGGCGCTGGTGGTCGACATGCCGCAAGGCGAGAACGGCGAGCGTCCGCAGTCGGCGCAAGGCAATCTCGCGGTGCTGCGCGACTGGCTGATCGCCGAACGCGAACCGGCGCTCGCGGCGCGTTGCGAAGGCTATCTGGAATACGTGCTCGCGGGCGCCACGGCGGTGTTGCCGGGCCCGACGGGCGAGCGCAATACGTACACGTTGTCCGCGCGCGGCACGGTGCTGTGCGTGGCCTCGACGCCGACCGGCGCGCGTGCGCAACTCGCGGTCGTGCTGGCGACGGGCAACCGCGCGCTGTTCCAGGGCGCGGCCGGTGAAGCGCTGGTGAATGCGCTGCCCGCGTCGCTGAAGGCGCACGTTGCGATCAAGAAGACGGCCGATGCCGAATTCGACGCCGTGCTGTTCGAAGGCGACAGCGACGAACTGCTCGGCCTCGTGAAGGAAGTGGCGAAGCGCGGCGGTCCAATCGTCTCGGTGCAGGGCGTGGCGGCGCATGCGCTCGCCAACGGCGACGAAGATTACGCGCTCGAACGACTGCTCACGGAGCGCTCGGTGAGCGTGAATACCGCAGCGGCAGGCGGTAATGCAAATCTGATGACGATCGGCTAAGCACAGTCCATACTGTCGGTCGTCTCAAGACAAGGAAGCGGCAAGGCTCGCGCCGAAGCCGCTCATTTGATACCTGGTACCAAGGAGAAGCTATGCAACACACGATGAAGCAGCTGGCAGGCGCAGCGCTGGTTGCGACCCTGTCGCTGGCGGGGACCGCGCAGGCGCAGCAGGCGGAGGACGTCAAGATTGGTTTCGCAGGTCCGATGACGGGTGCGCAGGCGCACTACGGCAAGGACTTCCAGAACGGCATCACGCTCGCCGTCGAGGAAATGAATGCGACCAAGCCGGTGATCGGCGGCAAGCCGGTTCACTTCGTGCTGGATTCGGCCGATGACCAGGCCGACCCGCGCACGGGCACGACGGTCGCGCAAAAGCTCGTCGACGACGGCATCAAGGGCATGCTCGGCCACTTCAACTCGGGCACGACGATCCCGGCTTCGCGCATCTACGCGAACGCGGGCATCCCGCAGATCGCCATGGCGACCGCGCCTGAGTACACGCAGCAAGGCTTCAAGACCACGTTCCGCATGATGACCTCGGACACGCAGCAAGGCTCGGTGGCCGGCGCGTTCGCGGTGAAGAACCTGGGCCTGAAGAAGATCGTCGTGATCGACGACCGCACGGCTTACGGCCAGGGTCTCGCCGACGAATTCGCGAAGGCTGCGAAGGCGGCGGGCGGCAACATCATCGACCGTGAATACACCAACGACAAGGCCGTCGACTTCAAGTCGGTCCTGACGAAGGCCAAGGCGATGAACCCCGACCTCGTCTACTTCGGCGGCGCCGATTCGCAAGCCGCGCCGATGGTCAAGCAGATGAAGTCGCTGGGCATCAAGGCGCCGCTGATGGGCGGCGAAATGGTCCACACGCCGACGTTCCTGAAGATCGCGGGCGACGCAGCGAACGGCACCGTGGCCTCGCTGGCGGGCCTGCCGCTCGACGAAATGCCTGGCGGCAAGGACTACGTCGAGAAGTACAAGAAGCGCTTCGGTGAAGACGTCCAGACGTACTCGCCGTACGCTTACGACGGCGCGATGGCCATGTTCGCAGCCATGAAGAAGGCCAACTCGACGGATCCGGCGAAGTACCTGCCGTTCCTCGCGAAGACCAGCATGCCTGCTGTGACCTCGGCCGACCTCGCGTACGACGCGAAGGGCGACCTGAAGAACGGCGGCATCACGCTGTACAAGGTCGTCGACGGCAAGTGGACGACGCTGCAAAGCGTGGGCGGCAAGTAATCGCTGCCTGACCGCCTCGCGCGGTTCGACGCTGTAAAAAAGCCCCGCAGGCGTCAAACCTGCGGGGCTTTTTGTTTGCGCTTCAATCGCGCGATGTGCGACGCGGCGCGAAAGGTGAGTCTATTCAGGATCGCTAACGATATCCCGGCGTGTTACTGCGCACGCGCCTTGCGCCCTTGTTCGCGAACCTGTTCGAGCGTGGCGGCGGGTGTGCTCGCTTCCTTCGTCACGCGAATCTCGATCAGCGCCGGTTTGCCCGCATTCAGCGCGCGATCGAGCGCACCCGCGAACTGCGCCGTGCTCGTGACCGTTTCGCCGTGCGCGCCGAACGACTGCGCGAAGGCCGCGAAATCCGGGTTGGTGAGCTGCGTGCCGTGCACGCGGTTCGGATAATTGCGCTCCTGATGCATGCGGATCGTGCCGTAGTGGCTGTTGTTCACGACGATGAACACCACGTTGAGCCCATATTGCATGGCGGTCGCCAGTTCGGACGACGCCATCATGAAGCAGCCGTCGCCCGCGAGCGCGACCACGGCGCGTTGCGGGTAAAGCGACTTCGCTGCGATGGCCGCGGGCACGCCGTAACCCATCGCGCCGCTGGTGGGCGCAAGCTGCGAGCGGAAATGCCGATACGCGAAATGCCGATGCAGCCACGTCGCGTAATTGCCCGCGCCGTTGGTGACGATGGCGTCGTCGGGCAGGCGCGCGCGCAGTTGCTGCATCACTTCGCCGAGCTGCACGTCGCCAGGCATCGGGCGCGGCGTGCGCCACGCGAGATACGCTTCGTGCGCCTGCGTCGCGCTGCCGGTCCAGGCCACCGAATCCGGCGCGGGCAACGCGGCCAGTTGCGCGGCGAATTCCGCGAGACCGGAGACGATCGGCAGATCGGCGGCATAGACGCGGCCGAGTTCTTCCGCGCCCTGATGCACGTGAATCAGCGTTTGCTTCGTCTTCGGGATGTCGAGCAGCGCGTAGCCCGCCGTGGTGGCTTCGCCCAGACGCGGCCCGAGCGCGAGCAGCACGTCGGCTTCGCGGATGCGCGCGCTCAGCGCCGGATTCGCGCCGAGCCCTACGTCGCCCGCATAGTTCGGATGATCGTTGTCGAGCGTGTCCTGGAAGCGGAACGCGAGGCCAACCGGCAACTGCCAGTTTTCGACGAAGCGTTGAAGATCGGCGCACGCCTGCGGCGTCCAGCCGTGTCCGCCCGCGATCACGAACGGCTGCTTCGCGTTCGCGAGCAGTTCGCGCACGCGCTCGATCTGCGCCTGCGAGGGCGACGCCTGCACGCGTTGCGCAGCGGGCGCCGTGGGCTGCGCCGCGGCGGCGGGAATCGCGTCGCTCAGCATGTCCTCGGGCAGCGCGAGCACGACCGGACCGGGACGCCCCGACATCGCCACATGAAAGGCGTGGCTCAGGTATTCGGGCACGCGCCGCGCGTCGTCGATCTGCGCGACCCACTTCGCCATCTGGCCGAACATGCGCCGATAGTCGATTTCCTGAAACGCCTCGCGATCCATCTGCTCGCGCGCGACCTGGCCGATCAGCAGGATCATCGGCGACGAATCCTGAAACGCGGTGTGCACGCCGATCGAGGCATGCGTCGCGCCCGGCCCGCGCGTGACGAGCGCGACGCCCGGCTTGCCCGTGAGCTTGCCGACCGCTTCGGCCATGTTGGCGGCGGCGGCTTCGTGACGGCACACGAGCGTGTCGATGCGCGAGGTTTCGTCGGCGAGCGCGTCGAGCACGGCAAGATAGCTCTCGCCGGGCACGCAAAACACGCGCTCGACGCCGTTGGCGACGAGCGCATCGACGACGAGGCGCGCGCCGGTCACGCTCGCCGGTTTGTTGTGATCGTGGTCGTGATCGCTGCGGGTCGTTTCGTTCGGCTGCTGCATGGCGATGCCATCTCCTTCGTTCTTTTCGTGAATCAGGTGGATCGTTTCGAGTCGCTTCGGGTGACGTCAGCAGCCGCGCACGCTCACATCAGCATTCGACGATGTTGACCGCGAGCCCGCCGCGCGACGTCTCCTTGTATTTGGTCTTCATGTCGGCGCCGGTTTCGCGCATCGTCTTGATGACCGAATCGAGCGAGACGTAGTGCGCGCCGTCGCCGCGCAGCGCCATGCGCGCGGCGTTCACGGCTTTCACCGAGGCCATCGCGTTGCGCTCGATGCAGGGAATCTGCACCATGCCGCCGACCGGATCGCAGGTGAGGCCGAGGTTGTGTTCCATGCCGATTTCGGCGGCGTTTTCCACTTGCAGAGGCGTGCCGCCGAGCACGGCGGCGAGCGCGCCGGCCGCCATCGAGCAGGCCACGCCCACTTCGCCCTGGCAGCCGACTTCCGCGCCCGAGATCGACGCGTTGAGCTTGTAGAGAATGCCGATCGCGGCGGCAGTGAGCAGGAAGTCGATCACGCCTTGCTCGTTCGCGCCCGGCGTGAAGCGCACGTAGTAGTGCAGCACGGCGGGAATGATGCCGGCCGCGCCGTTGGTCGGCGCGGTGACGACGCGGCCGCCCGCCGCGTTTTCCTCGTTCACGGCGATCGCGTAGAGGTTGATCCAGTCGATCATCGAGAGCGGGTCTTGCAGCGCGCGCTCGGGATGCGCGGTCAGCGCGCGATAAAGCTGCGGCGCGCGGCGCTTGACCTGGAACGGGCCGGGCAGCGTGCCGTCGGCGTCGGGATTGTTGATGCCGCAGCCGCGCGACACGCACGCCTGCATCACGTCCCAGATGCGCAGAAGACCGGTGCGGATTTCCTCGTCGCTATGCCAGATGCGCTCGTTTTCGAGCATCAGCTGCGCGATGCTTTTGCCCGTCGAGGCGCACAGCGCGAGCAGTTCGGCGCCCGAGGTGAACGCGTGCGGCATCTGCTGCGCGGCGGCCAGCACCTTGGTGTTGGGCGCGCCCGCCGTCACGACGAAACCGCCGCCGACCGAGAGATAAGTGCTTTCGCGCAGCGTCTCGCCATTGGCGTCGAGCGCGCGCAGCTTCATGCCGTTCGGATGCTCGGGCAGCGCCTGACGATAAAAGGCGATGTGCTCCTTCATCACGAACGGAATCGTGTGATGGCCGAGCAGCGCGAGCAGGCGCGAGGCGCGCACGGCTTCGAGACGCGCGTTGATGGTCTCGGGATCGACCGTGTCGGGCGCGTCGCCCATCAGGCCGAGCATCACGCCGCGGTCGGTGCCGTGGCCTTTGCCGGTCGCGCCGAGCGAGCCGTACAGTTCGACCTTCACGGAGGCGGTGGGCGCGAGCAGCCCGTCGCGCTCGAGTCCTTCGGCGAACATCAGGGCCGCGCGCATCGGTCCGACCGTATGCGAACTGGACGGCCCGATGCCGATTTTGAAAAGGTCGAAAACGCTGACTGCCATGGGTACTGCTCCTGCTTGATCGTGTCGGTTTCAGGGGATGCTGCGCGGTGTGGTGCGCGACATCGAATTCATGCGCCACCGCTGCAACCCGTCACGCGCGATCAGCGCGCCGGCAACGGCAGGCAGACGGCAAGCCACGCGGGAGGCGTGGGTGCCAGTTTCAGGGCGATCGGCGCATAGCGGCCGTCGAGCCGCGCGGCCAGGTGAAACAGTTCGGCGGCGTTCTTCGGATCCCACGCGCCGGTGTAGCCGGGCAAACCGGCCTCGCGGCGCTTGGCGTCGAACGGCACGCTCGAATGCACGAATTCCTCGTGCGTCTTCTCGCCGAGCGCGTACGGCGTGAGCCAGTCGAGCGCGCTCGCCAGCGTGGCGCCGTTGGCCGCCCGTTCGGGCAGCCAGTTGCGGTTGTGGCGGCGCGCGGCGAGCGCGGCCGTCACGAGCGGCTGCAGATCGTAGGTCACGTAGTGCAGCGCGTCGCGCTCGGTGAAATCGAGCGTGGAGCCGTCGGGCGCGACGTTGTCGCCGATATGCTCGACGAACAGACGCTGCGCCGTCGCGATCATCTTGCGGTTGTCGAGCGTGAACGCCGTCATCGCAATGAGCTTGACCCGATGGCTCTGCCAGTTGTTCGCGAACGTGCCCTTGAGCGGGCGCGGCTGCGCGTCCACCTGCTGGATGTAGCCGTTCGCGAACCTGTTCAGAAACAGCATGGTCGCGTTGCGCGTTTTCACCGGCAGCGCGCTCGCGGTCATGTCGTACGCGAGGATCAGCGCTTCGAAGCGCGTTTCGTCGATCGGATTGAAGCTCGGCTGATAGGTCGTGACCCACGCGTACAGAAAGCGGTCGACGAGCTTCAGGAAGCGGTCGTCGCTCGTGGCGCGCCAGGCGAGCGCCGCGTTGCGCATCAGGTCGAGTTCCTTCTCGGCCTCCACGCTCTGGTCGTAGATGCCCTCGTGCGGCAGCGTGCCTTCCGTGTGCAGCCGCGCGAGCGGATGCGGCACGTCGTTCACGTGCGCCTGCACTTCGGCCACCAGCGCTTTCACGCCGGGGTCCGAGTTGGTGCGCTCGCTCGTCTGCAGCGCCGGCGCCGCGCAGAAGTTCATCGCCGCGCGCGCCGGTTGCGCCGCGCTCAGGGCCGCGAGGCCCGCACTCACGAGACAGGCCGCCGCGAGCGTGCGCGCGCCGCCGCGCGCCATGCGGCCCGTGGCCTGCGTGATCGCCGGATTTCCGGCCAAGGCCGTTCCCACCTTCCGCGCCATGCGCGACTCCCTGGTTCAAGGCTGACAGGTGTGTGATGTTAACGGTTTGGCGAGCTTTGGCGAAGTTTCGCGGCGGCAAATGTAACGAAAGTAACGTCGCAGGGCGGGGCGCACATCGGGTCGCCGGGCCGGCCGCACGGCGCCGCCGCGTCAACTGGAGGCTGCGCGGCGGCATGGCGGCGTTCATGGCCGGTTACCCGATCGTTACCCGATGATTACCCGATCGCGACGCTCATTCGCCGGCGGTCCCGTCGGCCTGATCGTCGTAAGCGGCGATCGGCACGCACGAGCAGAACAGATTGCGGTCGCCGTAGACGTTGTCGGCGCGGCCGACCGGCGGCCAGTACTTGCGCGCGACCAGCGACGCGAGCGGATACGCCGCCTGCTCGCGCGAGTAGGCGTGCGCCCAGCCGTCGGCGACCACCACGGCGGCCGTGTGCGGCGCGTGACGCAGCGGGTTGTCCTCGGCGTCGGCGCGGCCGTCTTCCACGGCGCGGATTTCCTCGCGGATCGCGATCATGGCGTCGATGAAGCGGTCCAGCTCCTCCTTCGACTCCGACTCGGTCGGCTCGACCATCAGCGTGCCCGGCACCGGGAAGCTCATGGTCGGCGCGTGGAAGCCGTAGTCCATCAGGCGCTTGGCGACGTCGTCGACGGTGATGCCGCTCGCATCCTTGATGGGGCGCAGATCGAGAATGCACTCGTGCGCGACGAGGCCGCCGGGGCCGCTGTAGAGCACCGGGAAGTGCGGCGCGAGCTTGTTCGCCACGTAGTTCGCGTTGAGGATCGCGGTTTCGGTCGCGGCGGTGAGGTTCGCCGCGCCCATCATCGCGATGTACATCCACGAAATCGGCAGGATCGAGGCCGAGCCGTACGGCGCCGCGCTGACCGCGCCGATGCCGTGACCCTGATCGGTCGAGCGCTTGTAGCCCGACGAAAGCTGGTTCGGCAGGAACTGTGCGAGGTGCGCGCCGACCGCGACCGGACCGACGCCCGGGCCGCCGCCGCCGTGCGGAATGCAGAAGGTCTTGTGCAGGTTCAGGTGCGAGACGTCGCCGCCGAACTGGCCCGGCGCCGCGAGACCGACCATCGCGTTCATGTTGGCGCCGTCCACGTAGACCTGGCCGCCTGCCGCGTGCACGATTTCGCAGACTTCGCGTACGTTTTCCTCGAACACGCCGTGCGTGGACGGGTAGGTGATCATGATCGCCGCGAGCTTCGCCGCGTGCTGTTCGGCCTTGGCCTTGAGGTCGGCGAGATCGATGTTGCCCTGCGCGTCGCACGCGACCACCACGACCTGCATGCCCGCCATCTGCGCGGAAGCCGGGTTGGTGCCGTGCGCCGAAGCGGGAATCAGGCAGACGTTGCGATGCGCGTCGCCGCGCGAGGCGTGATACGCCTGAATGATCAGCAGGCCGGCGTACTCGCCCTGCGAACCGGCGTTCGGCTGCAGCGAGACGGCGGCGTAGCCGGTCGCGGCCACGAGCATCTGTTCGAGCTGATCGACCATTTCGCGGTAGCCGACGGTTTGCTCGGCGGGCGCGAACGGGTGAATCTGACCGAACTCGGGCCACGTCACCGGCAGCATTTCCGAGGTGGCGTTGAGCTTCATCGTGCACGAACCGAGCGGAATCATCGAGCGGTCGAGCGCGAGGTCCTTGTCCGAGAGGCTGCGCAGATAGCGCAGCATTTCCGTTTCCGAATGGTGACGGTTGAAGACCGGATGCGTGAGGTAAGCGCTTTCGCGCGCGAGCGCGGCCGGGAAGGTGGCGGCGTTGGCGGCGGCGAGTTCGGCGTCGAGCGCGTCGACCGACGGCGTCTCGCCCGCGAACGCGGCTTGCGCGAACACGGCGAGCAGATCGGCCAGATCGCCGCGCGTGGTGGTTTCGTCGACGGAGACGCCCACGCGCGTTTCGCTCACGCGGCGCAGGTTCATGCCGCGCGCGAGCGCCGCGTCATGCAGCGCCTGGGTGCGCGCACCCGCTTCGAACGTGATGGTGTCGAAGAACGACGCGTTGACGAGCGTGTAGCCGAGCTTCTGCGCGCCCGCGGCCAGGATGGCGGCCACGCGGTTCACGCGCTGCGCGATGCGCTTCAGACCCTGCGGACCGTGATAGACCGCGTACATGCTGGCCATGATCGCGAGCAGCGCCTGCGCCGTGCAGACGTTCGAGGTGGCCTTCTCGCGGCGGATATGCTGTTCGCGCGTTTGCAGCGCGAGGCGCAGCGCCGGGTTGCCCTGCGCGTCGACGGTCACGCCGACGAGACGGCCCGGCATTTGGCGCTTGAAATCGTCCTTCACCGCGAGGTAAGCGGCGTGCGGGCCGCCGAAGCCCATCGGCACGCCGAAGCGCTGCGAGTTGCCCACGGCCACGTCCGCGCCCCATTCGCCGGGCGGCGTGAGCAGCGTGAGCGCGAGCAGGTCGGCGGCGGCGATTACCGCGCCGCCCGCGGCGTGCACGGCCTGGGCGAGTTCGCGGTAGTCGCGCACGTCGCCGTTCACGCCCGGATATTGCAGCAGCACGCCGAAGGCGTTCGCCTGCGCGGCCTCGGCGGCGGGGCCGACCTTCACTTCGATGCCAATCGGTTTGGCGCGCGTCTGCACGACTTCGAGCGTTTGCGGCAGCACGTCGTCGGCGACGAAGAACACGTTCGACTTCGACTTGCCCACGCGCTGCACGAGCGTCATCGCTTCGGCGGCGGCGGTGCCTTCGTCGAGCAGCGATGCGTTGGAAATGGCGAGGCCCGTCAGGTCGACGATCATCTGCTGATAGTTCAGCAGCGCCTCCAGACGGCCTTGCGAGATTTCCGGCTGGTACGGCGTGTAGGCCGTGTACCACGCCGGATTTTCGAGCACGTTGCGCAGGATGACGGCCGGCGTGTGCGTGTCGAAATAGCCCTGCCCGATGTACGAGCGGAACACCTGGTTCTTGTCCGCGAGCGCGCGCAGCGCGGCCAGCGCCTCGGCTTCCGAGCGCGGCTGCGAGAACGGCCCGAGCGGCAGCGTCTCGGCGCGGCGGATCTTCGCCGGAATCACCGCGTCGATCAGCGCCGCGCGCGACGCGAAGCCGAGCGCGTCGAGCATCGCCTGCTGATCGGCCGTGTCGGGGCCGATGTGGCGGGCGGCGAAGGCGTCGTGCGCTTCGAGCGCCGCGAGCGAAAGTGCCGTGGGCGAGGTGTTCATCAGACGATCCGGGTGTTCGAGCTTCATGAGGTTTCCTGCCGGCGCGGGCGGCGCGTCGCGAAGTGCCGCGATGCCGCCGCGCCTGTGCGTTGGGACGGGCTTTCGGCGAAAGCCGTCCCGGGGTTTAGGCGCCGATGGCCTTCTCGTAGGCGGCGGCGTCGATCAGCGCGTCGAGCTTGGCGTCGGCGGCCGGCTTGATCTTGAAGAGCCACGACTCGTAGGGCGCGCCGTTCACGCCTTCGGGGGCATCGACGAGCGCCGAGTTCGATTCGACGATCTCGCCCGAGACCGGCGCGTAGATGTCCGAGGCGGCCTTGACCGATTCGATCACGGCGATGGCGTCGCCCGCCGTGACGGCGCGGCCGGCTTCGGGCAGTTCGAGGAAGACGATGTCACCGAGCGCTTCCTGCGCGTGATCGGTGATGCCGACGGTCAGCGTGCCGTCGGCTTCGGTGCGGATCCACTCGTGCGATTCGGTGTATTTCAGATCGGCCGGGATGCTCATGGTTGCTCCAGTGCGTGGTTCGTTTATGACTTGAAAAGAGGGTGGGCGTGCGCGCCGGAATCCTTGCGGATCAGGCGACCAGCACCTTGCCGTTGCGCACGAACGGCAGTTTTACCACGCTTGCGGGAAGGGCTTTGTCACGGATCTGCACCTGCACGACGTCGCCCGGCTGCACGCCCTCGGGCACGCGCGCAAAGGCGATGGATTCCTGCATCGTCGGCGAGAAGGTGCCGCTCGTGATCTCGCCGTCGCCGTGCGGCGTCAGCACTTTCTGGTGGGCGCGCAGCACGCCGCCGGCCTTGCCGTTTTCCTTCTGAAGGATCAGGCCGACGAAGGTCGAGCGCGTGCCGTTCGCTTCGAGCGCGGCGCGGCCGACGAACTCGCGCGGCGTCTTCAGATCGACGGTCCAGGCGAGGCCCGCGTCGAGCGGCGAGACGCTGTCGTCCATGTCCTGGCCGTAGAGGTTCATGCCCGCTTCGAGGCGCAGCGTGTCGCGCGCGCCGAGGCCGCAGGGCTTCACGCCCTGGCGTTGCAGCGCGTCCCAGAACTCGCAGACGGCGGCGGCGGGCAGCACGATTTCGAAGCCGTCTTCACCGGTGTAGCCGGTGCGCGCGATCATCAGCTCGCCGAACGGCGTGGCGTCGATCTTCGCGGCGTTGAAGGGCTTGAGGATTTCGGTGGCGCTGCGCGAGGAGGGCGCGACGGCCCAGACTTTCTCGCGCGCGTTCGGGCCTTGCACGGCGACGATCGCGAGATCGCGGCGCGGCGTGATGGTGAGACCGAAGCCGCCTTCGGCGTTGAGCTTCTCGAACCAGGCGATGTCTTTTTCGGCGGTGCCCGCGTTGACGACGGTGCGGAACGCGTCGTCGGCGAAGTAATAGACGATCAGGTCGTCGATCACGCCGCCTTCGGGGTTGAGCATGCAGGAATAGAGCGCCTTGCCGGGCGTCGTCAGCTTGGCGACGTTGTTGGCGAGCGCGTGGGCGAAGAATTCGCGCGCCTTCGCGCCCGAGAAGTCGACGACGCACATGTGCGAGACATCGAACATGCCGGCGTCGGTGCGCACGGCGCGATGTTCGTCGATCTGCGAGCCGTAGTTGACGGGCATGTCCCAGCCGCCGAAATCGACCATGCGGGCGTTCAGCGCGCGGTGCGTGTCGTTCAGCGGAGTGCGTTTGAGTTCGGTCATGAGGCCTCAGGCGGTCGCGAGGGTTTTCGTGCGACTCCGGGGAAATGTCCCGCCGGAATTCGAGCGAAAACGAAAAAGGCCATGCAGGACTCGCCGCAGGCACGATGCCCGTGGTCGGTTCTTGCATGGCCCCTCTGTCCTCGGTACCTGAGAGATTGCGTCGAACGACGCGCGCCCCTTCGGTGGGCAGCCTGAACGCCAGGGTTACGATCCCTCCGCCGTTCTACTGCCGCTCTCCAGAGTTGCGGACCTGAGTGCCGTCTCGCGCGTCTCGCACGCGGGTGCGAAACAGGCGAAGCAGCGGTCCGGCGCGCACGGTCCTTTTGCCTGAGAGTTTGTGGGTTGCCCCTTCGGCGGCGGCGTTGCGATTCGAAATTGACTCGACTCGCGAACGTCGCGCTCTCCCGACGCGCGCAGCGATTGTGCGGGACGCCGGCGGGCCGTGTCAATGCGGAAAAAATCAGGCGCGCCATCGTCGTGGAACAGGTGTGGAACCTGCTGCGGCCGGTCGCGCTGGCTGGCGGACGATGCGCCGAACGCCGCCCGGCAAGGCTTGCACGCATGCGGCCCCGAAAGATCCGCTCGCGCGCGGCAAGCGTCGTCGGCGCCAAAAGAAACGGGCCGCGCGAGGCGGCCCGGGTGATGGCGGTGGGGTTCTGCGCCGGCTTATTCCCCGGCTTATTCCCCGATGGCGCGCGCCGCCGTGTCGAGTTCCTGATTGAGCACGTGCTGCTCGTCGCCGGAGATGCCGCCGCCGTGCTGCGCGGCCATGTCGTGCGCTTCGCCGCGGATCGTGTCGAGGCGGTGATGGAGCGCGCCACCCTGCGGCGGCGGATAGTAGCCCTGGTTCACGCGCATGTCGATGCGGCGGCTCAGGTTGTCGATGCGGCTGTCGATCTGGTGCAGACGATCCACGGCGACTTCGTGCGGATTCGAGCCGGGACGCGGCGCGGGTTGCTGGTTGACGACGCACGCGGCGAGCGTCGAAACGAGCGCGGAGGCGCAGCTCAGGCGGATGGCACGGTTCAAGCGGGTCATTCAGACTCTCCTTGTTGTCGATCCGGAGCGGGCTGGCGCACGCGCTCCGGTCCCCCGCAACCTGGGAGGTTGCAGAACGTTGTTGCTCTGTTTTGGGTGTTGTCCGTCGGCAAACGCGTCGCGCGCGCCGTGCGATGACCGCGCGGCGGCACGGACTTGTAACCGTTTGTATGGACCTTTCAGACGCGTCGGCGGTTTGCAAGCTGCGCGGCGGTGAATCTCCAGCCGCGCAGCCTCGCCGATCGGTCGGTTCGCGCGTTCAGTGAGCGCGCGTGAAGGCGATCGTGCGGCCTTCCTCGGCGCTGCGCATCGCCAGCTCGACGATCGTCATCACGTCGACGGCGTCCTGCGGGCTCACCGGGAACGGCGTGCCCTCGCGGATCGCGGCGGCGAGCGCGCGGTACAGGTCGGCGTAATTGCCCGCGGCGTTGGGCACTTCGCGGTCGGACTCCTGGCCGTCGTCGGCCATGACGTGCAGACGGCCCGCTTCGTTGCCGTCGCCGAAACCGGGCTGGCCGGGGCGCAGGCCCGCCTTCAGCTGGTCTTCCTGGGTATCGAGCCCGTTTTTGAGGTAGCTGCCGCGCGTGCCGTGAATCGCGAAACGCGGCGCGTACGCGGCCAGCGCGCTCGCGTGCAGCACGGCGTCGAGGCCGTCGTAGCGCAGCACGAGGTGCGCGTAGTCGGGCGCGCTGGCGTGGTCACGACGCGTGTGCACGAAGGCCGTGACCGATTCGGGCGCGCCGAACAGCGCGAGCGTCTGGTCGATCAGATGCGGCCCGAGGTCGTAGAGCAGGCCGCCGCCGCGCGTCGCGTCCTCGCGCCAGCGCTGGCGCACCTGCGGACGGAAGCGGTCGAAGTGCGATTCGAAATGCGTGACGCGGCCCAGCTCGCCGTTCGCGATCAGCTGCTTGACGGTGAGGAAGTCGCCGTCCCAGCGGCGGTTGTGGAACGGCGCGAACACGAGGCCGCGCTGTTTCGCGATGGCCGCTAGCGTGCGCGCTTCCTCGGCCGTCAGCGTGACCGGCTTGTCGACGAGCACGTGCTTGCCGCGCTCCAGCGTGCGGCGCGCGAGTTCGTAGTGCGTGTCGTTGGGCGTGGCGATCACGACGCATTCGATCGCGTCGAGCGAGAGCAGCGCGTCGAGGTCGGGGACGATCGCGGCGTCCGGATAGTCGGCCTGCGCACGCTCGGCCTGGCTCGTGGCGATGGCGGCAAGCGTGACGGGCAGATTCGCGGTGCCGCTATGGGCGATCACGGGTGCATGGAAGGTCTGGCCGGCGAAGCCGTAGCCCATCAGGCCGATTTGCAGCGGTGCTGTCATGTAAGCGCGTCCTCTTTCCAGCGTGGGAGCGGCATGGCGGGTAGCGATGCCGCGGGTGGCGGGAGCCCATCATTGTGGCACGCACGGCGGCGCGCGTGGCGGGCGCGGCGGGAACGGACCGGCGCGCGGCGTCGCGCCATTAGCGGGGCGGCATCGGTGCGACAGCGCATCGTGTTAACATCGCGGCTCTCGCGTGAAGGGCCGCCGCGCCATGAGCATCGTCTGCATCATGCGCAGGTCTTGCGCCGCACGCTACCCGGCAGTACCACCCGTTTTTCCAATCCAGCAACGATGTCCGCAGGCCTGAATCCCGCCCAGAACGAAGCGGTGCGCTATCTCGACGGTCCCTGTCTCGTGCTCGCCGGCGCGGGCAGCGGCAAGACGCGCGTCATTACGCAGAAGATCGCCCATCTGATCGAAGCGAAAGGCTTCGAGCCGCGCCATATCGCCGCCGTCACCTTCACCAACAAGGCCGCCGCCGAAATGCGCGAGCGCGTGGGCAAGCTGCTCGAAGGCAAGACGCTCACGACGCCCGGCAAGGAAGGCCGCAAGGTGCCGGCCAACCAGTTGACCGTCTGTACGTTCCACTCGCTGGGCGTGCAGATCCTGCGCCAGGAAGCCGAGCATCTGGGACTCAAGCCCCAGTTCTCGATCATGGATTCGGACGACTGCTTCGCCATGATCCAGGAGCAGGTGGGCTCGACCGACAAGGGCTTCATCCGCAAGATCCAGTCGATCATCTCGCTCTGGAAGAACGGTCTCGTGATGCCCGAGCAGGCGCTCGCCACGGCGTCGAACGAGGACGAGCATCAGGCGGCCATCGTCTACCGCAACTACATGGCGACGCTGCACGCCTATCAGGCCGTCGATTTCGACGATCTGATCCGCCTGCCCGCCGAGCTGTTCGCGAAGAACGAGCCGGTGCGCGAGCGCTGGCAGAACAAGCTGCGCTATCTGCTGGTCGACGAATACCAGGACACCAACACCTGCCAGTATGAGCTGCTCAAGCTGCTGGCGGGTCCGCGCGCGGCGTTCACGGCCGTGGGCGACGACGACCAGGCGATCTACGGCTGGCGCGGCGCGACCATCGAAAATCTCGCGCAGCTCGGCAAGGATTATCCGAAGCTGCACGTGGTCAAGCTGGAGCAGAACTATCGCTCGACGGTGCGCATTCTGACGGCGGCGAACAACGTCATCGCCAATAACCCGAAGCTGTTCGAGAAGAAGCTCTGGTCCGAGCACGGCATGGGCGACACAATCACCGTCACGCCCTGCAACGACGAGGAGCACGAAGCCGAATCGGTCGTGTTCCGCCTTTCGGCGCACAAGTTCGAGCGCCGCGCGCAGTTCCGCGACTACGCGATTCTCTATCGCGGCAATTTCCAGGCGCGCATCTTCGAACAGGTGCTGCGCCGCGAGCGCATTCCGTACGTGCTGTCGGGCGGCCAGTCGTTCTTCGACAAGGCCGAAATCAAGGACATCTGCGCGTATCTGCGTCTGATCGCCAATCACGATGACGACCCCGCGTTCATCCGCGCGATCACGACGCCGCGCCGCGGCGTGGGCAACACCACGCTCGAAGCGCTCGGCTCGTTCGCGGGGCAGGCGAAGGTGTCGCTGTTCGAAGCGGTGTACATGGGCGGCATCGAGGCGCGGCTGTCCGCGCGCCAGGTCGAGCCGATGCGCGTGTTCTGCGACTTCATGCAGCGTCTGGCCGAGCGTGCCGTGAAGGATCCGGCGACCGTCGTGCTCGACGAGCTGATGGACGCGATTCACTACGAGGCGTATCTCTACGACGCCTTCGACGAGCGCCAGGCGCAGTCGAAGTGGCAGAACGTGCTCGAATTCCTCGAGTGGCTCAAGCGCAAGGGCACCAAGCCCGAGCAGGAGATCGGCGAAGACAGCGAGGCGACGGGTTACGACAACACCGACGGTCTCGCCGACACCGGCAAGAATCTGATGGGCCTGATCCAGACCGTCGCGCTGATGTCGATGCTCGAAGGCAAGGAAGAGGATCCGGACGCGGTGCGCCTGTCGACCGTGCACGCGTCGAAGGGGCTGGAGTATCCGCACGTGTTCCTGGTGGGCGTCGAGGAAGGGATCATGCCGCATCGCGGCGGCTCGGAAGACGACATCGTCGACGACTCGCGCATCGAGGAAGAGCGCCGCCTGATGTACGTGGCGATCACGCGCGCGCAACGCAGTCTGCATCTGAACTGGTGCAAGAAGCGCAAGCGGGCGCGCGAGACGGTGGTGTGCGAGCCGTCGCGCTTCATCCCCGAAATGGGACTCGACGAAGCGCCGCCGCCCACCGCCGAGGAAGCGCCGATGTCGCCGAAAGACCGGCTCGCGAGTTTGAAGGCGCTGTTGCAGAAGGGCTGATTGCCCGCACGCACGCGTCGGGCTGAACAGGAAAGGGCCGCATCGAATGTCGATGCGGCCCTTTGTTTTTACTGCGGAGTTGCCGGCGCGCGGCTTACTTCGCGGCGCTCACCATGTAATCGACGGCGGCCTTCACGTCGGCGTCCGAGGCGTTCGAGCCGCCCTTGGGCGGCATCGCGCCCTTGCCGGAGAGCGCGGTGTGCCAGAGCGTGTCGTAGCCCTGGGCGATGCGCGGCGCCCAGTCGCCCGCGTTGCCGAACTTCGGCGCGCCGGCCGCGCCGCTCGCGTGGCAGGCGGAACAGACGGCCTGGTAGACCTGCTCGCCGGTCTTGTAGACGCGCGGCGCGTTGGCGTCGCGGATCGACACCTGGGCGATCGGCGCGATGCGCGAGGCGACTTGCTGGGCGGAGAGTTCGTCGGTGCCCGCGCCGGTGCGCGTCGTGTTGTCGACGTAGTAGGCGAGCAGAACGATGATGACGATAGGGACGGCAAACCCGGCGATGACAGCGGCGATCAACTGGCCGGGCGTTTTGATCGGGGCTCCGTGGGGTGCTTCGCTCATGCTTGTCTCGACTCCCGTTGGTATTGTGGTGAGCGGTACAGCAGGACGGCAACGGCCTTGCGATTGATCAAACAGGAACGATTATAGACGCAAGGTTTCGCGCCCGGTGGCGGTGCGCGGGGGCGCTTAAGCGGGCGTTTACCCGCATCTTTGCGCTTGTCTTGTCCGCCTGGCCGGGGTGGGGCGCGGTGTGTCGTGTGCCGTGGTGCGTGGCTGTCGTGGAAAAGGTGTCGGATCATAGCGCATCGGGCGCGTGTGCCGCCGCACGGGTTCCCGCGTGGGCCTGGGTGCTGTGCTTGCGTCACGCCGCCGGCCCGGTCCCGGCGGCCCGCGCGCGGTGGACGTTGTCATCGAAACCGGGTATCCTCTCGGTCTCTACGGCGCTGCTATCCCCGTGTTTTGCGGTCTGGCTGGCAGCGCTTTCGCACGAATGAGCCTGGGTGTTTCTCCTCCACGCCAGTTCGCGCGAGTCACGCGCCCGTAGCTCAATGGATAGAGTACTGCCCTCCGAAGGCAGGGGTTGCTGGTTCGATCCCAGCCGGGCGCGCCAGAATTTGCGTATCACGTCGGGTTCGCGCTTTAAGCCGCACCGATCCGCATCAAGCAAGGCCCTATGGCGCAAGCCTGGGGCCTTTGTTTTTTTGCGCTCCCCTCACACGCCCAGCCACTCCGCACACGCCGCGCGCATGCGTTCAACCACCGCGGGCCACGGCTCCTCGCGTCCTCGCCTGAACAGGCGCACCGTCTCCGGATACCACGGCGAGTCGTCGCGGCCATGCATCCAGCGCCAGTCGACGTCGTACGACGGCAGCAGTACCCAGCACGGTTTGCCGAGCGAGGCAGCGAGATGAGCCGTCGACGTATCCACGCAGATCACGAGATCGAGCTGCGAAATGAGCGCGGCCGTGTCGGTGAAATCGTCGAGATCCGCGCCGAGCGGCAGAATCGGAAAGCACGCGGGCAAGGACAGCGCCTCGTCTTCCCCCGCGCCTTTTTGCAGACTCACGAACTGGACGCCCGGCAGACTCCAGAGCGGCGCGAGCGCGTTGATCATCGGCAACGAGCGATGCGCGTCGTTGTGATGTTTCGGATTGCCTTTCCAGACCAGACCGATGCGATGCCCCGCGCCGAGATCGGCGAGGCGCGCGCGCCAATGTTCGACGCGTGACGGATCCTGCGCGATGCGCAGCGGCGGCGGAATCGTGTCGAGTGTGGTGCCGAGTCGCAGCGGTGCGCTCAGCGGACTGATCCAGCAATCGAATTCGCCGGCGCGCGCGATCGCGGCTTCGTGGCTGAGCACGACGTCGACGCCTTCGACCTCCGCGAACAGGCGATGCAGCGGCGCGACGCACGCAAAGGCCACGCGCGCCGCGCCCAGGGCCTTCAGCGCGTGCAGATAACGGCCGAACTGCAGCATGTCGCCGAGTCCGTCTTCCTGCCAGACCAGCAGCGTCTTGCCGGTCAGCGGCTCGCCCAGCCAGCGCGGGCAAGGCAGCATCGACTGCGTGGCGTGCGGCGCGAAACCGGGCATGCCGTAGCGGCATTCGTAGAGCAGAAACCCTTCCTCGAAACGCCCCACGCTGATGAGCAGCGTCGCGAGCCGGAACATCGCGTCGCCGTAATCGGGGCGCAGCGCGAGCGCGCGGCGATAGGCGGTTTCGGCGTGAGCGAGCTCGCCGAGCTCTTTCATGATGCTGCCGATGTTGAAGTGCGTTTCGGCCATGTCGGCGCGCAACGTCAGCGCGTGATGAAACGCGGCGAGCGCGTCATGCAGACGTCCGAGCGCGAGCAGCGTGCAGCCGAGATTGTTGGCCGCTTCGACGCGCTGCGGAGCGAGCCGTAGCGCTTCGCGATAAGCCGATTCGGCTTCGGCCACTCGCTCCGTCGTGTGCAGCACGCAGCCGAGGTTGTAGTGCGCGTCGGCGAAATCGGGGCGCAGCGCGAGCGTTTGCCGGAAGGCGTTTTCCGCTTCGGGCAGACGCTTGAGCGCGGTGAACACGCAGCCGAGATTGTTGAGGGCATCCGCGAAATCGGGGCGCATCTGCAGTGCGAGGCGGCACGCCAGTTCGGCTTCGGGCAGACGGCCGCGTGCCTTGAACAGCGCGGCCAGATTGTTCAGCGCCTCGGGGAACTGCGGCTGCGCGAGCAGCGCCTGACGATACGCTTCTTCGGCCTCGTCGATACGCCCGCGTTCGCACAGCAGATTGCCGAGGCTGTTGCTCGCCATCGCGCACTGCGGATCGGCGGCGAGCGCTTCGCGATACGCCGCTTCGGCGTCGTCGAGCCGACGCTGGTCGTGCAGCACCGCGCCCAGGTGGTAGCGTGCGCCGACGTGTCGCGGTTCCAGTGCGAGCGCCGCCCGTTGCGAGGCCTCCGCCGAGGCGTAGCGGCCGAGTCGCTGCAACACGAGGCCGCGGTGATGGTGAGCGTCGATGTCGGCGGGGCGCAGCTCGGCGAGACGTTCATAGGCGGCTTGCGCATCGCCGAGCTGGCCGAGTTGCGCCAGCGTCGCGCCCAGCCCGCGATAACCCTCCGCGAAATCCGGCGCCGCTTCAATACAGCGCACCCAGAACGCTTTCGCCTGTTCGAACTGGCCCGCACCCGACGCGCACGTGGCGGCGAGATGGAGCGCGTGCGCGAGCGCGGCGTCGTCAAGGCTCGCCGTTTCGCCGACGATCGGCGCGAGCAGGGCCAGGGCGTCGGCGAATTGCTGGCCGGCGCAGAGCGTCGTGGCGTCGCGCAGGATGGCGTCGTGCGAGTGGAGGGGTGAGCGTGTTGCGGTCACGGTGGTCGAGGCAGGAGGAGGACGCCCAGATTAAGCGAAGCGCGCGCGCGGCGGCGGCCGGAATTGAGCGCGGACCACCGCCTAATTCCGGCAATCGCGCGCGGCGCGTTAATCGGTTTTCAGGCTGTAAGGTGAATGCCGGACGAATGCCGGAGCAATGCGATGTCAATGGCGTTTCAAATACGCAATTCGCATTGCTGCATATAAAACCGTATCAGGAAGCCATCGGCACGCATCTTCGTCGAGCACGGTGCGATCGCCGGGAAAGCCCGCCACGCGGCGCATCGGCGGGGATGGCGCGGTTCCCCTGCAAGCAAGATTCAGGAAGGTGCTAAAGATTTTCCGGCCAGGGTCGTTATCACAAACAAGGCGGCCGGCCATCGCACCGCTGCCGTTACCAGGGCTGACTGGCCCCATCTGGAGAATATCCATGCTTGGAATCAATACCAACATCAACTCGCTCGTCTCGCAGCAGAATCTGACGGGCTCGGGTAGCGCACTTTCGCAGGCGATCACGCGCCTCTCGTCGGGCAAGCGCATCAACAGCGCAGCGGACGATGCAGCAGGTCTGGCGATCTCGAACATCATGCAGACCCAGATCAACGGTCTGAATCAAGGCGTGTCGAACTCGAACGACGGTACGTCGATGGTCCAAACCGCATCGAGCGGTCTGGCTTCGCTGACGAGCAGCCTGCAACGTATCCGCCAGCTCGCTACGCAAGCAGCGAACGGCTCGATGACCGACGACGATCGTGCAGCACTCCAGAAGGAAGTGTCGCAGCAGATCTCGGAAGTGAACCGTATTGCGTCGCAAACGACGTACAACGGCATGAACCTGCTCGACGGTTCGATGGGCAGCGTGACGTTCCAGGTCGGCGCAAACGTCGGCCAGGCAATCACCCTGAACCTGTCGCAAGACATGTCGGCAGCGAAGCTGGGTACGGGCGTGCCGCAAGCTGGCAACACGCTGGGTTCGTTCACGAACCTGTCGCTCGACTCGACCGGCGCGCTGAGCTCGGACGGCGGTTCGACGTCGGCAGGCGCAGGCGCAGCAGTGATCACGACGATCAACGTGATCTCGGACGGCAGCGGCGGTTTCACGCTGACGGACCAGAACAACCAGGCTATCAAGTACGCCGACGTTTCGGCTGGGTTCTCGAGCGCAGGCGTGAGCTCGGATTCGGCAGGCAACGCGGTTATCGACTCCAGCGCAGCATCGGCTGGTAGCGCAGGTTCGAACTTCGCGGCAGCGATCGACACGGCCATGGCGGGCGCAAGCTCGGGCGTCGGCTTCAGCTCGGCGTCGGAAGTTGCAGTCGGCTCGCAGATCGACTACCTCAACTCGACGTCGAAGGTGTCGGATATCGACATCAGCACGGCGAGCGGCGCAAGCATGGCGATGGAATCGATCGACAACGCGCTGACCACGTTGAACAACCTGCAGGCAACGCTCGGCGCGGCACAAAACCGCTTCAGCGCAATCGGCTCGACGCAGCAAGCTCAGTCGACCGACCTGGCAAGCGCACAGTCGTCGATCCAGGACGCGGACTTCGCGCAGGAAACGGCGAACCTGAGCAAGGCTCAAGTTCTGCAACAAGCTGGTATCTCGGTGCTGGCACAAGCGAACTCGCAGCCGCAGCAGATCCTGAAGCTCCTCCAGTAAGGCGCTTCCGGCTGCAGGCACCCGGCGCGCGGTTTGATGCGCGCCGGCCGTGCACCCGTCGGGAGGCTCGCCTCCCGATTGTCGTTTCCAGCATCACCGTTTTCAAACCGCACGTTAAACCGCGCTAACCCGCCTTGCCGACGCACGGAGCCTTTTCATGTCCACCGTAACCGGATCCACCACCAGCGCGATCGCGAGTGCCGTCGCCACCACGACAGCCGCCGCCAACGCAACGGTGCAGTCAGCCGCCCAGTCGATCATCAGCGGCTCGACGAATTCGTCGATGGACACCAATTCGCTCGTGACTGCGCTCGTCAATGCGAAGACTGCTGGCCAGGCTGCGACCATCGCCGCCACGCAGACGCAGGACAACACGCTGATCTCGGCCTACGGCACGCTCTCCGCGGCACTTTCCGCGTTGCAGGCAGCCGTCGAACCGCTCAGCGACGGCGCGACGCTCGGTACGTTTTCCTCGACGCTGAGCGGCACCGGCGTGACCGCATCGGCGACCACCGGCGCAGTCGCGGGTTCGTACTCGCTCAACGTTTCGCAGGTCGCCGCGACCCAGGTGCTCACCTCGGCGGGCTACACCGCGACCACGAGCCTGGCTTCCGGCCCGGCGACGATGACGCTCACCGTCAACGGCAAGTCCAGCACGATCAGCCTGAACAGCTCGAACAGCACGGTCGCGGGCATCGCGTCGGCGATCAATTCGGCCAGCGACAATCCTGGCGTGATCGCCACCGTGGTGACCGGCTCGGACGGCGCCCACCTGGTGCTGCAATCGTCCTCGACCGGCGCGTCGAACGGCATCAGCATCAAGGTCAGCGACACCAATACCGATTCGAGCGGCAACGCCGACGCGCTGAACAATCTCGCCGTGACGACGACCGCCGGCGGCACGATTTCGAGCGCCAGCGACCTCACCGCGACGGACAGCAGCGGCAAGACCTATAACCCCAGCCAGTCGACCATTTCCGGTTCGGGCTGGACGCAGACGCAGGCCGCGCAGAACGCCTACTTCACGCTTGGCGGCGTGGGCGTGAGCAGCGACACGAATGCCGTGACTTCGGCGTTGACCGGCGTGACGGTGAATCTCACGTCGGCGGCGGTCGGCACGACGCAGACGCTGACGATCGCGCAGGACACCAGCGCGGAATCCGCGGCGATCGACAATTTCGTCACGCTCTACAACACGCTCGTCACGACGGTGAATTCGCTGACGGCGTACTCGTCGACCTCGACTTCGCAGGGCGTGCTGCTCGGCGATTCGACGGTCAACATGATCCAGAATCAGCTCGCGAAGATCGTGGGCAGCGGCGTGGGCAGCGGCACGGCGAAGTCGACGCTGGCCGCGATCGGCATCACGCTGCAGGCGGACGGCACGCTGTCGGTCGACGACACGACGCTCAGCAATGCGCTGCAGAACAACCAGTCGGTCGTGGCGTCGCTGTTCAATCCGACGACCGGCATCGCCGCGCAGCTCGACGACAGCATCACGAACTACACGTCGTCCGGCGGTATCATCCAGAACCGGACGGACGCCATCAACGCCGACCTGACGAGCCTCACGAACCAGCAGACGCAGCTCACTTCGTGGCAGGCCCAGCTCACCAGCATGTACACGGAGAAGTTCTCCGCGCTCGACACGCTGATGGCGACGATGAACAACAACTCGCAGTACCTCACGCAATTGTTCGGCGGCACCAACAGCGCAGGTGCGCTGGCCACCAACAAGAGCTAACACCCGGCAGGGAGCGAACCATGCAGAACGCAAGCACGATCGAGCGCATCTGGGCGATGACGAAGGACCTCGAGCAGGCGGCCGCCGTCGGCGAGTGGGAGCGCGCGACGCAGCTTGCGATGGAACGCTCGCCGCTGCTGATGTCGCTCGGCGCGCAGCCGCCGCAGGAATTCATGGCGCGTCTGCGGGCGATTTACGAGATCGACGCACGCATCGTCGAAGCCGCGCGCTCCGCGCAGGTCGCGCTCGGCAGCGAGTATCAGGCGAACATGCAGGCGAGCCGCAATGCCGGACGCTATCTGAGCGTGGCGCGCTACTGACAGCAGCGCAGCGTCCAGGCGACGCCAGCCGCTATCCCGAAGCCCGCTTCATGCGGGCTTTTTCTTTGTCCGCCGCTTTTGGCCGTTGCCACGGCGCGGTTCGGATGATCGTGCGCCATTATCGGCAGCGGCCGGCGGCGCATTCGCGCAATCGCGCAGGACGCGGCACGCGAGACGCCGCTTTACCGGCAAATTGACGCCCGTTTTGCCGTTAGCTCGGGCCATCGGCGCGCTGGGCGGCCCCCCATAATTTCACCATTCCGACTTTCCGACGCACGCGCGCTCTCTGTCATGACAGCTTTCCTCACTCCGGACCGCCCCTCCGCGCTCGCCGCCGAATCGTCGGCCAAGAACGACATCGCGCTCGCCATGCAGCGCGCGGTCGAGCTGCACCAACGTCAGGAATACGACGAGGCGGCCGCGATTTATCGGGCGATCCTGCAAGCCGCGAACGATCACGCCGACGCGCACTACCATCTCGGCGTTCTCTACATGCAGACGGGCCGGCCCGCCGATGCCGTGCCGCATTTCGAGGCGGCGCTCGGTCAGGTGCCGAAGAATGGGCAGATCTGGGTCTATTACATCAACGCGCTGGTCGCGAGCGCGCAGACCGAGGCGGCGGGTATGGCGCTCGATCTCGCGCGACAGAACGGGCTGCCCGATGACGCCGTTCGGGCGCTGCGCGCGCGGATCAATGGCGAGGAACTGCCGGTTGCGGCCGAGCCTGAGCCCGAAGTCGCGCCCGAGCCTGAATCCGATCCCGAAGCCGCCGCAAACGCCGACGAAGAGGGCGACGAAGAAGCCGAATCGGACAATCGCGTAAAACTCGACGTGCGGCGAGCGAGCGCCAAGGAGATGCGCCAGATCCAGCAACTCATCAGTAGCGGGAAACTGGATGTGGCGGTGAAGGTCGGGCGCCGTCTGACGCAGCAGTACCCCGCGCACGGAGAGTGCTGGCTGGAACTGGGGCGCGCCCTGCAAGGCTCGGGGCACTACAGCGAGGCCGTCGACGCCATTGCGCATGCCGCGCGTCTGCTGCCCAACAACCTCATCGTGCAACTGATGCTGGCCGACCGCCTCGTGGTCGCGCGTCAGTACGGGCGCGCCGCGGAACATTGCAAGAAGGTGATCGAAAAGTACCCGGACAACGCCCTGCTGCATCGGAACCTAGGTTCCGCCTTGCAGGAACTGGGTCTGATCGAAGAAGGGTTCGAGCATATGCGCCGCGCGGTGGAACTGGCGCCGAACAACCCCATTGAACTCGATGCGCTCGCGACGGCGTTGGGCAAGCACGGGCTGTTCGATGAATCGGAAGCCACGTATCGCCGTGCGCTCGCACTCGCGCCGACGTTGGCGTCCACGCACAGCAATCTGCTGTTCTACCTGATGCACAAGCCGAATTTCCCGGCGGCCAGTGCATTTGCCGAATTCCGCGAGTTTGCGGCGCGTCAGGAAGCGCCGTTGCGCAAACACTGGCTTCCCCACAGCAACGATCGCGATCCGTCGCGCGTGCTGCGGATCGGCTTCGTGTCGGGCGACCTGATCAATCACCCGGTTGCCTACTTCTTCCTGTCGGTGCTGGAACATCTGGCGCGCGATCCCAGCCTGTCGCTGCACATCTATTCGAACTACATGGTCCGCGACGCGTTCACCGAACGCCTGCGTCCTCATGCGCAGACGTGGAACGAAGTCTTCGGCATGTCGAATGACGCGGTGGTGAAGAAGATCCGCGACGACCGCATCGACATTCTCATCGACCTGTCCGGCCACACCGGCCGCAACCTGCTCGTCGCCTTCGCGCACAAACCCGCGCCGATTCAGGCGAGCTGGATCGGCAATCCGTCGACGACGGGTCTCGATTCCGTCGACTATTACCTGTCGGACCGTTTCGTCACACCGTTCGAGGAATTCGAGAGCCGCTTCTCGGAAAAGCTGGTGTTCCTGCCCGCGCTCGCGCCGTTCAAGCCGCACCCGGACGCGCCGGACGTCAACGAACTGCCAGCCCTGAAGAACGGCTATATGACGTTCGGCAGCTTCAGCCGGATCGTCAAGATCAGCAAGGACGTCGTCGCGCTCTGGGCGCGCGTGCTGCGCGAAGTGCCGGGCTCGCGCCTCGTCATGGGCGCGGTGGCGGCCCAGGATCAGATGATGAAGCTGACGCAGATGTTCGCCGACGAAGGCGTCGACGTCGAACGCATCAGCTTCCTGAGACGCGCGGGCGTCACGGATTATCTGCGGCAGCACAACGTGATCGACGTCTGTCTCGACACTTTCCCGTTCGGCAATTCGACCACCACGATGCAGGCGCTGTGGATGGGCGTGCCGACCATGACGCTGCCCGGCGACTCGATGGCGAGCCGCAGCAGCACGGGTTGGCTTTCGCACCTCGGCATCGATGCGCCGTTCGTCGCGCAGGACAAGGACGATTTCGTGCGCAAGTGCGCCATGCTGGCCGCCGATCCGGAAGCGCTGGCGATCGTGCGCAGCGAGCTTCGCGAGTTTTGCCGGCAGTCGGTCCTGATCGACGCCGAAGCGATTTCCAACGCTGCGGCACGCGCATTCCGCATCATGTGGCAGCGCTGGTGCGCTGGCCTCGCGCCCGAGCATTTCGAAGTGCACGCGTTGCCGTCGGCAGAAAAGCGGGCCGATGAAGTGGCGCCGCAAGCGCCGGTCGAGCAAGCGCCCGTCGCGCCGCAGCCGGTCGAGCAGGAAAAACCGGTCGCGGAACCGCAAGCGCGCAGCAAGCCCATCGTCGCGCCGATCGTTTCGATCGCCAAAGACGCGGCCAGCACGCCGGGCGTGAAGCCCATCCGCTTCGTGTGCGGGACGCGCCTCAGCCGTGAGCAATTTCACGAGAAGGCCGCGCTCGGCCGTTCGCTGAAGCTCTTCGCGCACATGCAGAACGTCCAGCTCCAGCTGTTCGACAACAACGCGCACGGTCTGTCGAGCATCTATAACGCGGCAATCGCGGATGCGAAACGCAATCCGGCGATTCTCGTGTTCATTCACGACGACGTCTGGCTCACCGATGTCTTCTGGGCCGACCGCGTGCTCGATGCGATTCAACGTTTCGACGTCGCGGGTCTGGCGGGCAATGTGCGCCGCATGCCGGGCCAGTTGGCCTGGTGCTACACCGCGGACATGAAGCAGGACGAGCGCAAATATCTGAGCGGCACTGTCGCGCACGGCAACGGTTTTCCGAGCGACAACGTGCTGGCGTTCGGGCCGTCCGGCAAGGAATGCAAGCTCCTCGACGGTCTGCTGCTGATCGTCGATAGCGAGACGCTCATGCGCCACGATCTGCGTTTCGATGAGCAGTTCAAGTTCCATTTCTACGACATGGACTTCTGCCGCCAGGCGGAAGCGAAGGGCGTGCGCATGGGGACCTGCCCGCTGAGCGTGGTGCACGAAAGCAAGGGCGGTTGCGACAACGCGAGCTGGCGCGAGTCGCGCGATCTGTATCTGCAGAAGTACGGCAGCTAAGCGGCTGCGAGCAGGGAGCGGGCGCCGTGGACGCACCGTCGCCTGACGGGCGGCGTCTACGGAGATTGCCAGAGAGGGAGAGAAACGACACTGGGACGCCGGGAGGCCGGGACGCAGCGTCGCCGCAGCGCGCTGCAGCCAGGCGCGAGGCGGCGTATGCTTTTGCGCTTCGGGCCTCTGCGCGCGCGGAGGTCCCGCCGTTCGCTTTCTCCCCTCTCTGGAGCCACCATGGAACAACGCAGGATCGGCACTTCCGCCTTGCAGGTCGCACCGCTGATGTTCGGCGGCAACGTGTTCGGCTGGACCGCCGACGAAGCCACCTCGTTCTCGATTCTCGACGCGTTCACGGACGCGGGCCTGAATTTCATCGATACCGCCGACGTCTACTCCGCCTGGGTGCCGGGCAACGAGGGCGGCGAGTCAGAGACGATCATCGGCAAATGGCTCGCGCGCAGCGGCAAGCGCGACAAGGTTGTGATCGCCACCAAGGTCGCCAAGTGGCCGCGCCATCCGGGACTGTCGGCCGCGAATATCGAAGCCGCCGTCGAAGATTCGCTGCGCCGCTTGCAGACCGATTACATCGACGTGTATTTCTCGCACGAAGACGACCAGAAGGTGCCGCTCGAAGAAACGCTGGGCGCGTACCAGCGGCTGATCGACGCCGGCAAGATTCGTGTGGCGGGCGCGTCGAACTACACGGGCGCGCGCATCGAGGAAGCCCTCGCCGTCTCGCAGAAGCACAACTTGCCGAAGTACCAGATCATGCAGCCGGAGTACAACCTGTACGACCGCGCCGCCTATGAAGCCGATCTGGAACCCGTTGCGCTGGCTCAGCAGGTCGCGGTCGTGCCCTATTACAGCCTCGCAAGCGGCTTTCTGTCGGGCAAGTACCGGTCGCGCGAGGATCTGTCGAAGAGCGCGCGCGGCTCGCGTGTGGAGAAGTATCTGGATCATCGCGGCATCCGCATTCTCGCGGCGCTGGATTTCGTGGCGGATCGCCACGGCAGCACGCTCGCGGCCGTGGCGCTCGCGTGGCTGATCGCGCGCCCGAGCATTACGGCGCCGATCGCCAGCGCGACGTCGCTCGAACAGCTGGAGAGCCTCGTGGCGGCAGTGCAGCTGAAACTGGACCCGGCGGATATCCAGGCGCTCAACGAAGCGAGCGCCTGACGGCCATCCGGATGAGCCGAAACCGGCGCGCGCCGCGCCGGCCGGTTAATCCAGGTGTCCTAACGGACATGGCGGGCGCGCCAGAGGCCGCCCGCCACGCAAGTCACTGAGTAGAATCAAGAAAGTGTGGTCTGCTGGATATTTTCCTGATATCATTGAGAGTGAATTGAGATCTTTGCCTGTTTTGTTGCCGTGTTCGTTACTGTTGGCGGCCGCAAACCGGCGGTCAGGTGTGTTGCAGCAAGGTCAACCTGATCGCGTTCCGCTGTGAACCCCCTACTTCTCTTTTCCGGCCTCCGTGGCCGCCTTGCCTCTCGTTCAGCCCCAAAGTGGCGAACGACCGGAGGGCCGGCGCGCGAAACGTCATTCGACATTCGCGCCTTTGAACATATCAAGTGTTTGAGTTAGGAAATACATGACGACGATTCTTCTGAAGGAAAACGAGCCGTTTGAAGTGGCTATCCGCCGCTTCCGCCGCGCAATCGAAAAGAACGGCCTGATCGCTGAACTGCGTGAGCGCCAATCGTACGAAAAGCCGACGGCCGTGCGTAAGCGCAAGAAGGCAGCTGCAGTCAAGCGCCTGCACAAGCGCCTGCGCAGCCAGATGCTGCCGAAGAAGCTCCACTAAGAGCTTTTTCAACGCTTCTGCGTTCCGCCAGACGGCGGCGCATGCTTCGCAAGAAGCTGCGCCGCCGTTTGCATTTCTGCGCGATTTTTCTCGCGCTGTCTCGCCGCTGGTTTATCCGTCCCGATATTCAATCATCACGCCTGGAATACGCTCAGGTCGTGGCCTGCGTGCGCGATTTCGCAGTTGCGGCTTTGCTCTTCGTCTTCGCTTTGGGCTTCACGCCGCCGAGCGCGGCGCACGCGTCGCGACAACTGCAATCGCGTTCGTGGTCGTTCACCATGCCGACCGCCTGCATGAACGCATAGCAGATGGTCGTGCCGATGAACTTGCAGCCGTATTTCTTGAGCGCCTTGCTGAGCGCGTCCGAGATTTCCGTGGAGGTGGGCGCGTCGCGATACGACGCGAGATCGTTCTGAATGGGCGTGTCGTCGACGAATGACCAGATGAACTGTGCGAGCGAACCGTGCTCCGCGCGAATCTGCTGCACGGCGCGTGCGTTGAGGATGGCCGACTCGATCTTGGCGCGATTGCGCACGATCGACGCGTCCTGCATGAGCGCTTCGACGTGCTTCGGCGTGAAGCGCGCAACCTTGTCGACGTCGAATCCCGCGAATGCGCGGCGATAACCTTCGCGCTTGTTGAGGATCGTGGACCACGACAGCCCGGCCTGCGCGCCTTCGAGGATGAGCATTTCGTAGAGGTGCTGGTCGTCGCGCGAGGGCACGCCCCACTCTTCGTCGTGGTATTGCGCGAGTGCGTCGCTCGTCACCCAGTTGCAGCGGTGTGTCACGGTGAATTCTCCTGGCCGGTGGCGCGTGCGGTGATATCCGATCGCGCCAAGCATAGCGGATCGGGCTCGCCGCGCCACCTGGCCATCCGGCTAATTGTGCGAACCGCGCCAAGCCGTTAGTCTCTGCGGCACGGCGGGATTTTGCGGCGACGCGGTCCATCGCTTCACCCTCGATTCGACATTCAACGGCGCGCGCGGCGCGGCAAACACACTATGCAGACAGATACCTGGTTGATCGGCGTGGACGGCGGCGGCACCGGCACGCGCGTCGCGCTCGGCAACGCGCAGGGCGTGGAGGTCGCGCGCGCA
>NZ_JAAGPN010000079.1:0-35199 GCF_017104805.1 Paraburkholderia sp. Ac-20347
CGGCGAGCCGCTGGGTCGCCTCGCGCACCGTGTTGCGCGCCACGCCGTAATCCTGCGCGAGCACGCGCTCGGACGGCAGCTTCGCGCCCGCGCCCCAGGTACCGTCGAGCAGCGACGTTTCCATGCGCCGCATCACCGTTTCCACGCGTCCGCGTGCGCCCGCCCTGTCCCTCATTGATCGTCCCCGCAATGTGTTTCGTGTGGTCCGGGCAACGCGCGAATGCGCACTGGTCCAACCAGTTTGTGCCCGTCGCCCGAAGCGGGAATTATGCGCCACAAACCTGCCGTTGCCGCGCACCACCGCGCCGGACGACGCGCCACCCGATACCAAAGCGAGACATGAAGCCACGGCTCTACCCCACCGGCCCGCGTCCCACCGACGTCTACCTGTTCGCCACCTGCCTCGTCGACCTGTTCGTGCCGCAGGCCGGACTCGACGCCGTCAAGCTGCTCGAACGCGAAGGCCTCACGGTCCACTTTCCGCGCGGCCAGAGCTGCTGCGGCCAGCCCGCGTACAGCAGCGGCAACCCGCGCCAGGCGCGCGAGGTGGCGCGCGCGCAGCTCGGCCTGTTCGAACAGCCGTGGCCCGTGATCGTGCCCTCGGGCTCGTGCGCGGGCATGATGCGCCATCACTGGCCCGCCCTGTTCGCCGATGAAGCCGCCGACGAAGCCCGCGCGCTCGACCTCTCGTCGCGCGTCTACGAGCTGACCGAATTCCTCGTGCGCGTGCTCGATGTCGATCTGGGCGCGGCGGGCGCTTACGCCGACGCCGCCCGCACCCAGCCCGACGAGCGCGTCGTGCTGCACACCTCGTGCGGCGCGCGCCGCGAGATGGGCACGCGCGTACATGGCGTCGAAGCCGTCGATGCGCTGCCCGGCGTCACGCGCATCGAGCACGAACGCGAATCGGAATGCTGCGGCTTCGGCGGCACCTTCTCGCTCAAGCATCCCGACATTTCCGGCGCGATGGTCGCCGACAAGATCGCCTCGGCCTGCGCGACCGGCTGCAACCGACTCGTTTCCGCCGACTGCGGCTGCCTGCTGAACATCGGCCACGCGGCAGAGCGCAAAGGCGCGCCGCTCGAAGTCGAACACCTCGCCAGCTTCCTGTGGCGGCGCACGGGCGGAGACGCGGCATGACGCACGCAGTCGATACCCCGAACGCGCTCAGCGCCCGCGCGCGCATGCTCGGACGCCTGCGTGCGAGCGCGCCCGCCTCGTCCATCACGCCCACGCAGATCGACGCACTCGATGCCCGCATCGACGCGCATTTCGATGCCCGCCGCGCTCACGCGAACGCCACGCATTCCGAGCGCCTCGCGCAATTCCAGCGCATGCTCGAAGCCGCACACGCCGACGTGACGATCACGACCGCGCAAGCCTGGCCCGCCGAACTCGCGCGCCGTCTCGCGCAGGCAGGCGTGAAGCGTCTGCTGCTCGATCCGTCGAGCGCGGAAGGCGCAGCGCTTGCCGCCGCGTTGCCTGCGGAAATCGCCGCAAAGCATTACGACGCGCCGATCGAAACCTGGAAGCCCGAACTATTCGACACGATCGATGCAGGCTTCACGGTCGCGCGCTCGGGCCTCGTGGCCACCGGCACGCTGATCGTCGTGCCCGACGCCAACGCGCCGCGCACGGTTTCGCTGGTGCCGCCGCTGCACGTCGCGCTCGTTCATGCAAACACCTTGCACGCGGATCTGCACGCCGCCGCCAAAGCGGAGCGCTGGCGCGACGGCATGCCCACCAATCTCGTGATGATCTCCGGTCCGTCGAAGACCTCGGACATCCAGCAGACCACCGCATACGGCGCGCACGGACCGCGCGCGCTGTGGGTGATCGTCATCGACGATAACGCCGACGACAGCGCCGACGACAACGCCGATAACAACGCCGCCCCGCAAGGAGACGCACGATGAGCACGGCCGGCACCGCTGAAAACACGCTGCATTTCGTGCCCACCGCCGAGTTCCGCACTCGCGCGCGCACCGCGCTCGACGACCCGCAACTGCGCAAGAGCTTTCGCGGCGCGATGGATTTCCTGCAAGGCAAACGCGCCGCGCAGTTTCCCGAAGCCGACGAACTCGAACAACTGCGCGACCTCGGCGAAGCGGTGCGCCAGCACGCGCTCGCGCGTCTGCCCGATCTGCTCGAACAGCTCGAAGCGAAGCTGCGCGAGAACGGCGTGCACGTGCACTGGGCCGAAACCGCCGACGACGCCAATCGCATCGTCCACGAGATCGCGCAACGTCATGCCGCGACGCGCGTCATCAAGGGCAAGTCGATGGCGAGCGAGGAAATCGAGCTCAACCATTACCTCGGCGAGCGCGGCATCGACTGCATCGAGTCGGATATGGGCGAGTACATCGTGCAGCTCGCGGGCGAAAAGCCCTCGCATATCGTCATGCCCGCAATCCACAAAACGAAGGGCGACATCGCGCATCTGTTCGAGGAGCACATTCCCGACACGCCCTATACCGAAGACGTCGATGCGCTGATTCAAACGGGCCGTCGCGCGCTGCGCCGCGCGTTCATCGACGCGCAGATCGGCCTCTCGGGCGTGAACTTCGCCGCCGCCGATACCGGCACGCTCTGGCTCGTCGAAAACGAAGGCAACGGCCGCCTGTCGACCACGGTGCCCGACGTGCATATCGCGATCATGGGCATGGAGAAAGTGGTCGCGAAGCTCGAACACATCGTGCCGCTTTCGAGTCTGCTCACGCGCTCGGCGACCGGCCAGCCGATCACCACGTATTTCAATCTGATCAGCAGCCCGAGACGCGCGGGCGAGAAAGACGGTCCGCGCGAAGTGCATCTCGTGCTGCTCGACAACGGCCGCAGCCAGGCCTATGCCGACGAGCAATTGCGCGCCACGCTGCAATGCATCCGCTGCGGCGCGTGCATGAATCATTGCCCGGTGTACACGCGTATCGGCGGCCACGCTTACGGCACGACCTATCCGGGTCCGATCGGCAAGATCATTTCGCCGCATCTGCTGGGCCTCGACGCGACCGCCGACCTGCCCACCGCGTCGAGCCTGTGCGGCGCATGCGGCGAAGTCTGCCCCGTGCGCATTCCGATTCCGCAACTGCTCGTGCGTCTGCGCACCGAAGCGAATCGCGCACCCGACGAAACGGTCGCGCATCCGCTGCGCGGCCAGGGCGCGAATCACAGCAAGAGCGAGCAATTCGTCTGGCGCTTCTGGAGCGGCGCGTTCGCGCATCCGCGTGCGTATCGCGCGCTGCGCTGGGCCGCCACGCGACTGCGTGCGCTCGCGCCTTCGCAGCAGATGGGCTGGACGCAGCACCGCACGCCGCTCAAGCCCGCGCCGCGCAGCCTGCACGATCTGCTCAGCGAGCGAGACCAGCCGCAATAGCGTTCAACTCGCTGCGAATCAAACTCGTCAGGCATCCGAACTACATTGCAAAACCGGCCTGACGAGTCCGCATCGCCATTTTTATCCGCATCATCGGAGGAGACCGTAGTGCAACCCTGGCATCAGATCTATACCCCGCTCGGCAGTCTGTGGCTGTCCGCGCTCGTGGCCGCCGTGCCCATCCTGTTCTTCTTCGTCGCGCTCGCGGGCCTGCGCCTGAAGGGTCACGTCGCTGCCGCGATCACGCTCGTGCTCGCGCTCGGCGTGGCGATCTTCGAATACGGCATGCCGGTCAAGCAGGCGCTGGTGTCGGCGGGCTTCGGCTTCGCCTACGGCATCTGGCCGATCGCGTGGATCATCGTGACGGCCGTGTTCCTCTACAAGATCGTCGTGAAGACGGGGCAGTTCGAAGTGATTCGCGCCTCCGTGCTCTCGATCACCGACGATCAACGCCTGCAACTGCTGCTGATCGGCTTTTCGTTCGGCGCGTTCCTCGAAGGCGCGGCGGGCTTCGGCGCGCCGGTCGCCATCACCTCGGCGCTGCTCGTGGGTCTCGGCTTCGAGCCGCTCTACGCCGCGGGCCTGTGCCTGATCGCCAACACCGCCCCCGTGGCGTTCGGCGCGATGGGCATTCCGATCATCGTCGCGGGCCAGGTGACGGGCATCGATCCGTTCCTGATCGGCGCGATGGCGGGTCGTCAATTGCCGCTGCTGTCGCTGTTCGTGCCGTTCTGGCTCGTCTTCATCATGGACGGCAAGCGCGGCCTCAAGGAAACGTGGCCCGCCGCGCTGGTCGCAGGCGGCAGCTTCGCGATCACGCAGTACTTCACCTCGAATCACATCGGGCCTGAACTGCCGGACATCACCTCGGCGCTCGTGAGCCTCGTCGCGCTCGCGGCCTTCCTCAACGTGTGGCAACCGCGCCGCGCGATGCAAGCGGCCGGCGCGAATGCGCGCATGAGCGGCGGCGCGGCCACGCTCGGCGGCTTCGGCGGCGGCCAGTTCGGCAACAATGGCAACAACAGCACGAAAGCGTCGAGCCGCCAGGCGTCGCCGTATTCGCTCGCGCAAACCGTGCGTGCGTGGTCGCCGTTCATTCTGCTGACCGCCATCGTCACGGTCTGGAGCGTGAAGCCGTTCAAGGCGCTGTTCGCTGCGAAGGGCGCGCTCGCGGGCACCGTGCTGAGCTTCCATGTGCCGGGCCTCGATCAGCTCGTGGTGCGCACCGCGCCGATCGTCGCCTCGCCCAAGCCCTACGAAGCCGTGTTCAAGCTCGACTGGCTCTCGGCGGTCGGCACGGCGATCATGATCACGGCCATCATCTCGGTGATCGTGCTGAAGATGAAGCCGCGCGCCGCCGTGACCGCGTTCTTCGAAACGCTCGGCGAGCTGCGCCGTCCGGTGCTCTCGATCGGCCTCGTGCTCGCCTTCGCGTTCGTGGCGAACTACTCGGGCATGTCGTCGACGCTGGCGCTCGCGCTGGCCGGCACGGGCGCGGCGTTCCCGTTCTTCTCGCCGTTCCTCGGCTGGCTCGGCGTGTTCCTGACCGGTTCGGACACCTCGTCGAACGCGCTGTTCTGCTCGCTCCAGCACACCACGGCGCACCAGATCGGCGTCTCGGACACGCTGCTCGTGGCGGCCAACACCTCGGGCGGCGTGAGCGGCAAGATGATCTCGCCGCAATCGATCGCGGTCGCGTGCGCGGCAACGGGCCTCGTCGGCAAGGAAGCGTCGCTGTTCCGCTTCACGGTGCGCCATAGCCTCTTCTTCGCGGGCATCGTCGGCATCGTCACGCTGATTCAGGCGTATGTGCTCACGGGCATGATTCCGCAGTAAGCGCATGGCTCGAACGCGCGCCGCACAGTACGTGCGGCGACGCGACACAAGCACCCGCACAAGCCGCCGTTCGCCTCGCGTCCGGCGGCTTTTTTTCAAACGGCTTGCACTTGCGCGTCGATCGAAAAATGGCGGATCGTCCCTGTTTTAAGGGACTTTTAAGCCATGAGGCCTAGGCTCGACTCACCTCGTTCACATCGATGGAGGTCGATCATGAAGGCACGCACTTTCACACGGATGGCGCTGTCGACGGCCGCGTCGCTCGCGCTCACGTTCGGCGCATTCGGCGCACCGGGGGCTTACGCGGCGGCGCTTGCGAATCACGCCAACGCCAGCGCCAATTCAGCCGCGTCGGCAACCAACCTCGGCGCGCTGCCGTCGCCGCAACACGCGGGCTCGATCGCGTATCTCTCGGGCGGCATCGGCAGCGATCAGTCGGCGGCGTTCAAGGCGGCAATGCCGCGTTATCCGCTCTCGCTCGAATTCGCGCGCCAGACGGCGGGCGGCAATGAGTATCTCGCCAACGTGCCGGTGAAGATCGCCGACGCGCATGGCCAGAAACTGCTCGCCACGCGCACGAACGGGCCGTTCATGCTCGTCACGCTGCCCGACGGCCATTACATCGTGACCGCGAGCCACGACGGCAAGACCGTGCGCCGCGCCGTCGATATCGGCAAGAGCGCCCACACGCACGAGGCCTTCGTGTGGCCGATGTAAGCGCAAGCAAGCCTGCGTAAGCCGCCCTCGCGCGCGCCGCCGTCCGATTGACGCGCGCCGCGCCGAAACGGACAGCGCGTTTCGACTGCGCACCTGGCCGTCACGGCTTTTCGCTTTGTGTCACGATCGTTTGCGAATCGGGACGCGCGTGCGCCACGCGCGTCCCGGACGCGATGCGCACCGCATTCCGCGAGTCGCCATCGTCCGCCACACGCGCAGAAAGATGACGACCAATCAACGATCGAATCGCCTCTTTGCGAGGCGTGCGCGCCCGCCCGCGTCACGCCTCGTCGTTCGTGCACCGCGCCGGGGCGGCGCTGCGTCGCACCCCGGCTCGCTTGTTACGCGGCGCACCGTCACCCATATCGAAACACCGGACGCCGGATTCTCACGGCCTTTGCACGGTGGCGCGCGTTGATGCCCGCCGCACCGCTGCGCCCCTCACTCGACGCCCGCAACACGCCCGACGCTGACCTCGCGCGCATGACGCGCCCCGCTCGCGTCGCGCGATGTGTGAACCGCAACCTGCGCGAGCGGAGAAGTCACCCATGACCCGCCGCCCTGTCGTTGCCGCGTTTGACGCAACCGGCTCGTCCGGCTCGTCCGGCACACCCGCTGCGTCGCACCGCGAACGGACGCGCCGCGCCCGGCCTTGGCCCCTGACGCTCGCTTTCGCCGCCGTCGCCACGGCTTTCGCCGGCTGCGTGTCGCTCGCGCCCGAGTACGAGCAGCCGCCCTTGCCGGTTCCGCAGACATTCCCAGAAAGCGGCACGCCGTCGAACGGCGCGAACACGCTGAGCGCCGTGCAGGTCGGCTGGAAGGATTACTTCACCGATCCCGTGCTGCAAGGCCTGATCGCCGACGCGCTCGACTACAACAAGGATCTGCAGCTCGCGATCCAGCGCGTGGAAGAAGCGCGCGCGATGTACGGCATTCGCCGCGCCGACCAGTTCCCGACCATCGGCGTGGAAGCCGATCTCGCCCGCGCGCGCGTGCCAGCACAGCTCTCGGGTTACGGCGTGCCCGTGACCGCCAGCCAGTATCAGGTCGGCATCGGCCTCGCGAGCTGGGAACTCGACTTCTGGGGCCGCGTGGCCAATCTCAAGGAAGCGGCGCTGCAGAACTATCTCGCCACCGATGCCGCGCGCCAGGCCGTCACGCTCACCCTCGTCGAGCAGGTCGCCAACAGCTATCTGAGCCTGCGCGAACTCGACGAACGCATCACGCTCACGCAGCAGACCATCGCGAGCCGCAAGGAGTCGTATCGCATCTTCACGCGGCGTCACGAAGTCGGCGCGATTTCGCGGCTCGATCTCAAGCAGGTCGAAACGCTCTGGCGCCAGGCCGAAGCACTCGGCGCGCAACTCCAGCAGGAGCGCGCGACGCGCGTGAACGCGCTGCAACTGCTCGTGGGCAAGCCCATCGACCTGCCGCATATCGACGTCAAGCTCGACGACCGCGCCGTGATGCGCGACCTGCCGCCGGGCCTGCCGTCCGATCTGCTGACCAATCGTCCCGACATCGTCGCCGCCGAATTCCAGTTGCGCGGCGCGAACGCGAACATCGGCGCGGCGCGCGCGGAATTCTTCCCGAAGATCACGCTGACCGGCGCATTCGGCACCGCCAGCACGCAGCTTTCCGATCTCTTCACCGGCCCGAGCCGCGCGTGGAATTTCGGCCCGAGCGTGTCGCTGCCGATCTTCGACATGGGCCGCCGCGAATCGAATCTCGAAGTCGCGAAGTCGCAGCGCGATCAGGCCGTGACTTCGTACGAACGCGCGGTGCAGTCGGCGTTCCGCGACGTGGCCGACGCGCTGGCCGCGCGCGAATGGCTCGCCGAACAGGTCGAGACGCTGCGCGCGACCGAAGCCGCCCAGGCCGAACGCGCGCGCCTCGCGCAACTGCGTTACGACCACGGCGCGTCGCCGTTCCTCGAAGTGCTCGACGCCCAGCGCGACCTGCTCGCCGTGCAGCAGCAGCTCGTGGAAACGCGCCGTGCGTATCTCTCGAGCCCGTCTCTCCCTATGCGGCCCTCGGCGGCGGCCGCTTCGCCACGCGCTGGCTCGCCGATCAGGGCACTGAACCCGCCGTGCTCTGCGATCTCGATGCGCTCGAAGCGATCGCGATGCTGGTCGCCGACGGCATGGGCGTCGGGCTCGTGCCGCGCTGGTCGGGCATCGAGCGTTTCGCGGGCGACTGCCGCGTGATCGCGCTGCCGGGCGCGGCCTACGAGCGCGAAATCGTGTTGCTCGCCGACGCCGATCCCGAGCGCCCGAATCTGCTCGCGGCGCTGGCGAAGACGCTCGCGCAATAGCGGCGCGTGGGTGCGCCGGCTCGTTGATTGTTCTTTTCTTCGCCCCACTATGTACAACTGTGCAATAAACATACAAACAGGCGATCACATCGCGCATAAAAAATTCATGTGATTTCAAGGCCACACGCGGACGGGTTTTTTTATTCTCGCTTGACGTACATTTTTCACGTTTGTATAAATTTGTACAACTCAAGCAAAACACACCGCCCGCCAACAGGACCCACCATGAACGCACGCTTGCCGATTTCCGCCCTTTCCTCGCTCCGCGCCGTCCCCGTTCTTCCGGCCCTCGTGGCCTGCGCCGCGCTGTGCAGCGCACTCGCCGCGCCCGCCGCCTCGGCGGCCGACGCCGTCAAGACGCTCGACTCGGGCAAGCTCACTTACGGCGTCGCGGCCAGCTTCGCGCCGTTCGAATTCACGCGCAGCGGCGCGCTGACCGGCTTCGACATCGACCTCGCCCAGGCCGTCGCCAAGGAAATGAAACTCGAACCCGCGCCGCAGAACATGCAGTTCAACGGCCTGATTCCGGCGCTGCAAGGCGGCCGCATCGACCTCATTAATTCGGCGATGTACATCACGCCCGCCCGCAGCGCGCAGGTCGATTTCGTGCCCTATCTGCGCGTGGGCGACCGCATCATCGTGCAGCAGAGCAATCCGGCAAAAATCACGGGCCGCGACGACTCGCTGTGCGGCAAGAACGTCGCCGTCACGCTCGGTGGCATCGAGGAAACCTACGCGCGCGCCGACGCGAAGCGCTGCACCGCCGAAGGCAAGACCGCGCCGAACGTCATGACGCTGCCGACCGCGCAGGATGCCGCGCTGAGCCTGCGCCAGGGCCGCGCCGACGCGATCTACAACTCCACGCCCGGCACCGTGCAATTGCTCGCCGAAGTGCCGAACACGTACAAGGCCGTCGGCCCCGAATTCGAGCAGACCACCACGATCGGTTTCGCCGTCGCCAAGGGCAACACGGCGATGGCCGGCGCACTCAAGGACGCGCTCGCGAAAGTGGTCGCGCAAGGCACCTATCGCCAGTTGATCGCCAAGTGGAAGCTGCCCGCTTCCGTGTCGATCTTCGACGGCGCGGGCACCGTCGCGAAGGCCGACTGACCGACGCGCCTCGCGCGCGCTTCGCTCACCTTCCTGTTTCGTTTTGTGGTTCGCGTTGACGGTTCCGGAGCGGCCTGACCGCTCCGGCGGGCGCGCTCGCGCCTGCTTTGCGCCTGCTTTGCGCCTGCTCAGCCCGATACCTCGACGTCCGCTTGATCGCTTTCATCCGCCGCACGCTTCTCGCACATCACCTCAATCACAATTAATTCGCACAACAGATGAAAACCCTGAAAGCACGACTCGCACTCACCGGCGCGGTGCTCGCCGGCGCCGGCATCGGCAACGCTCATGCACAAAGCAGCATCACGCTCTACGGCATCGTCGATGCGGGCATCAGCTATCTGAAGACCCACGACGGCAACCGCTTCAGCCTGCTCAGCGGCGGCCTCTCGGGCAACCGCTGGGGCCTCAAGGGCAGCGAAGATCTCGGCGGCGGACTGAGGGCGATCTTCCAGCTCGAATCGGGCTTCGCGATCGGCACCGGCAAGTCGCTGCAAAGCAGTCGCGAATTCGGCCGCCAGTCCTTCGTGGGACTGTCGGGCGACCGCTGGGGCTCGCTCGTCGCGGGCCGCATGTACGACCCGATCGTCGATCTCGTGCAGCCGATCACCGCCGACGGCGCAGGCGGCAGCGTCCCGTTCGCCACGCCCGGCGACGTCGACAACAACGACTTCAGCGCGCGCGTTTCGAACGCCGTGAAATACACCTCGCCGAACTTCGGCGGCCTCCAGTTCGAAGCGCTCGTCGCGCCCGGCGGCGTGGCCGGTTCGCTCGGCCAGGGCTACACGCTCAGCGCCGCCGCGCTCTACGCGAACGGCCCGCTCAAGCTCGCGGCGGGCTACTTCCAGGCCGCCAACGCCAACGCATCGACGGGCGCGCGCACGGGCTGGACCAGCGCCACCACCGACGCCCTCTTCGAAGGCGGCTCGATCAACACCGCCTACCAGAGCGCGCACGTGCTCGGCATCGCCCAGGCCGCGGCGCAGTACCAGCTCGGCGCTTTCCAGCTCGGCGCGGGCTACAGCAACGCGCGCTACACCGCCGACGGCGAGTCGACCTTCACGCACACGCAGCGCTACAACACGGGCCGCGTGTACGCGTTCTACCGCGTCTCGCCCGCGCTGCGCTTCGGCCTCGGCTACGTCTTCACCGATGCGAGCGGCGACGCCTCCGCGCGCTACAACCAGGTCAGCACGGGCGCGTTCTACACGCTCTCAAAAGCCACCGACGTCTACGCCACCGCCGCCTTCCAGCACGCGAGCGGCGAGCAGCGCACGAGTTCGGGCGCGCTCCAGGACGCGCGCGCGACGATCTCGTCGTACGGCGTGGACGGCACCAGCACGCAGGCGATCGTGACAGTCGGCCTGCGTCATCGTTTCTGATCCGGTTCACGCCGGATCGCCTGGCGCGGCGAAGCGATTGCGTTCGCCGCGCGTTCTTCGAGGATCGCAACATGTTGTCTTTCCAGACCCCCGCCGCCCGCGACGTGCTCGACGCCGCCGCGCGCCTGCACAACGTCGCCGTCGATACGCCGCTCGTGCGTTCGGATCTGCTCGACGCGCTCACGGGCGCGCGCGTGGTCGTCAAGCTCGAATCGCTGCAACACACGGGCGCGTTCAAGTTCCGCGGCGCCTATAACTGCCTGTCGCGGCTCGACCGCGCGCTCTGCCCCGACGGCGTGGTCGCCTACTCGACCGGCAATCACGGCCAGGCGATCGCCACGGTCGGGCGCATGCTCGGTCTCGCGACCACAGTCGTGATGCCGTCGAATGCGCCTGAAAACAAGGTCGAAAAAGCGCGGCTCGCGGGCGCGCGCATCGTGCGCTACGACCGCGAGCGTCAAAGCCGCGAGGAAGTGGCCGCCGAACTCGCGCGTGAAGGCCGCTACACGGTCGTGCCGCCCGGCGATCATCATCATGTGATCGCGGGCCAGGGCACGGTCGCGCTCGAATCGCTCGAACGCCTCGGCGCGGCGGAAGTCGATGCGATCGTCGTGCCGTGCGGCGGCGGCGGTCTCGCGGCAGGCACCTGTCTCGCCGTCGAAGCGGCGGGCTCGCACGCCGAAGTCTGGGCCGCCGAACCCGCGAGCTTCGACGACACGCGCCGCTCGCTCGCCTCGGGCGCGCGCGAAACGAATCCGGCCGGACGCGTGTCGATCTGCGACGCGCTGCTCGCCCCCGTGCCCGCCGAACTGCCGTTCTCGATCAACCGTTCGCGCCTCGCGGGCGCGCTCGTCGCCGACGACGAAGCCGTGCGCCGCGCGATGGCGTTCTGCTTCGAAACGTTCCGCGTGGTGGTCGAGCCCGGCGGCGCGACAGCGCTGGCCGCGATGATGGCCGATCCGGCCGCCTCGGCGCTGCGCGGCAAGCGCGTGCTCGTGGTCGCCTCGGGCGGCAACGTGGACGCGGAATTGTTCGCGCAGGCGCTGGCTTCGCAGGCTGCGTGATCGATCGATATCGATTGGCGTAAAAAAGGCGCGCCAGAGCGGCGCGCCTTTTTTGCGTGATGTGTCTGCGTGCGCTCAGCGCCCGCGCGCCGCCTGCAACCACGCGAGCAGCAACGGATGCGGCGCGCCCTCGCGCGATGACAACTCCGGATGCCCCTGCATGCCCGCGAAGAACGGATGATCGCGCGCCTCGATCGCATCGGCGATCTCGCCACTGGCGTCGCGCGCGGCTATCGTCACGCCGACACGCACCAGCGGCGCTTCGAGCGACGTTTCCAGCCGATAACGATGATTGCAGCGGATCGGCGCTCGCGTGCCATCGAGCCAGTGCGCGAGCTGCGAGTCCTGCGAGATCGATACCGGTTGCACGCCCGCGCGATGCACGAGACTGCCATCGTGCTCCTCGCGAATCGGCACGAAACTCGGCACGCGCGCGTGCGGTTGCGCTTCGAGCATGCCGATATCGTCGCGTTCGAGCGCCACGCGGGCGAGCGCCGTCGCCATCGACTGCATGCCGAGACACAAGCCGACCACGGGCACGCGCGCGCTCCACGCATGACGCGCCGCCGCGATCTGTCCGGCCACGCGCGACATGTCCGCGCCGCCCGGCAACAAGATCGCCTGCGCGCCGTGCAAATGCGTGGCCACAGTCGACGCGTCGAGCGATTGCGCGGCCACGAAGCGCACATCGAGGTCGAGCGCGAGCGCATCGGCGGCGTCGCCGAGCGCGGCGAGCGTCGCCGGATATTGCGCACGCTGCTCGCTTTCGCTGCCGATCAACGCGACGACGAGCGACGCGCGCGATGACGTTTCAAAGTCGACATCGGCAACGACATCGACATCGCGCCATCGGCCAAAGCGGTCTTGCGTCGCAGCATCGCGCAGCACGCGATGCTCATCAATCACGCGCGCAACGGACGACGCGCGTTCGACTACGTAGCGCGTCGACGCCACGCCTTCACGCTCGGCGCGCGACGCAAACGCCTCGCGCAGCGCGGCCGGCTCGCCATTGGCGGGATGCACGGGCACGATCACCTCGGCATGCCGCGCGCGCATCACGATCTCGTCGATATCGAGTTCGCCCTGCACGCCGCCGGGACACGCGCGGTCGCGCCAGAGCAAACCACTCGCGACCAGCGCGCCTTCCGTGCAGACGTGCTGCATCGCATCCGGAAAGCGCGCCGTGTCGAAACGCGCGGGCAGATGCGCGAAGGTCGCCTCGTCTGCGGCCAGCCGCATCGCCAGCCGCGCCGCGAGCGCGCCATACTGCGCGGGCTCGCTTGCGGCGTCTTCGATCAGATGCAGCATCGCGCACCGCCCGACGTGTTCGCGTGACGAAGGCGCACGCTCATGCGCCCGCTTCCAGCGGCGCGAGCGTGAGCGTCGCGCACGCGGCTTCGATGCGGCGGCACGCTTCCTTCAGCGTCTCGACCGGCACTGCATACGCGATGCGCACGTGATCCTCCACGCCGAACGCGCTGCCATGCACCACGCCCACATGCGCCGATTCGAGCAGCCACGTCGCCACGGCGAGGTCGTCGCGCAGGACCGCGCCATCGGGCGTCGTCGCGCCGATCAGGCCCGCGCAATTCACGAACGCGTAGAACGCGCCATCGGCGGGCTCGCAATGCAGCCCCGGACACCGCGCGATGGTCGCGTTCACGAGATCGCGATTCGCGCGCAGCTCCACGAGCCAGTCGTCGAGAAACGACAGCCCGCCGCGCAGCGCCGCAACCGTCGCCGCCTGCGAAATCGTGCTCGGATTCGAGGTGCTTTGCGATTGCAGGATCTGCATCGCACGCACCAGCCACGCCGGGCCGCCCGCATAACCGATGCGCCAGCCCGTCATCGAATAACCCTTCGAGACGCCGTTCACCGTGAGCGTGCGATCGCGCAGACGCGGCTCGACTTCGGCCGGCGTGCTGAACGCGCCGCCGAAACGCACGTGCTCGTAGATGTCGTCGGCCATCAAGAGGACGTGTTCGTGGTCGAGCAGCACGTCGGCGAGCGCGCGCAATTCCTCGCGCGTGTAGACCGCGCCCGTGGGATTGTTCGGCGAATTCAGGATCAGCCAGCGCGTTTTCGGCGTGATGGCGGCGCGCAGCGTCGGCGCGTCGAGCTTCCAGCCGTTCGACGGATCGCCGCTCAGCACGCGCGCGCGGCCTTCCGCCAGCGCGACCATATCCGGATACGACACCCAGTACGGCGCGCAGATCAGCACTTCGTCGCCGGGCGCGAGCGTCGCGAGCAGCGCGTTGAAAATCAACTGCTTCGCGCCCGTGCCCGCGATCACTTCGTCCATCGCGTAACGCACGCCATTCTCGCGCTCGAACTTCTCGACGATGGCCGCGAGCAGTTCGCTCGTGCCCGCCACGGCGGTGTACTTCGTGTCGCCGCGCTCGATCGCTTCGATGCCCGCGCGCTTGATGTGCGCGGGCGTGTCGAAATGCAATTCGCCTTCACCGAGATTGATGACGGACTTGCCGGCGGCGAGCAACTCGCGCACCTTGTCGGAAATCGCGGCCGTGGGCGAGGGGCGCACGCGGCTCATGCGCGGCGCCAGTTGGGAAAAAGACATAGACACCTCTTGATTCTTTGGACTGCGCGTTCGCACGCGTTCAGGCGCGCTCAGGCGGCCACGCGCAGCAGCGGACGCGCGATATTGCCAAGCGCGCGATAGCCGGTTTCGGTCACGACCACGGTTTCGCTGACACCGACGGTGAACTCGCCGTAGATGCGCAGCGCGGGCGGAATATGGAACGTCATGCCCGGACGCAGCGGCGTCGTCACACCCGTGTAGAGGCTCAGGATCGAGCCTTCGCCCCAATCCGGCGCGAACGAAATACCGACCGAATAGCCGGTGCGCTTCTTGAAGTTGTCGGTGTAACCCGCGCGGTCGATCACGGCCTGGCAGGCAAGGTGCGGCGCTTCGCACGGCGCGCCCGGCACGATGGCGTCGAGCGCCGCCTGCAGCGCTTCCTGGCAGACCTTTTCCATATCGAGCGCTTCGGGACGCACGTCGCCGATCCACGCCGAACGCATCAGCGCCGCGTGATAGCGGTCGTGGCACGCGGCCATTTCGAGGAACGCGGGCGCGTTCGCTTCGAGCGCGCGACGACGCCACGTGCCGTGCGGCACGCCCGTGCGCGGACCGGCCGAAACGAGCGGCTCCATGCCGACATATTCCGAACCGGCCGCGATCGCCGCGCCCATCATCGCCGCGACCAGCGTGTTTTCCGTGTTGCCGACGTGCACCGCGTCGAGCCCCGCGCGCATGCCCGCATCGACATAGCTCGCGGCCTTTTCGAGCTTGGCGATTTCGGCGGGCGACTTCACCGCGCGCAATTGCTCGACCACGCCCGCCGCGTCGGCGATGGTGCCGAGCTTCGCGCCCAGCGCCTCGTAGACCGCGATCGGCAGGAACCAGCCGCGCTTGTCGATCGCCACGCGCTTGCCCGCCAGACCTTTCTGCTGGATCACGCGCACGAGCACGTCGACAGGGTTATCGCCGTCGCCGTACACCTGCGCATCGGAAATAAAGGTGTTGGCGATGAAGTTGAAATATTCGAGCTGGCGGATCACGAACACCGGATCGCCCTCGACCGGCAGCACCAGCGCCTGGAACGTGTAGTAGCCCGGCGTCTGCTGGCCCGTCAGATAGAAGATGTTTTCCGGGCCGGTGACGACCATCGCGTCGATCTGGTTGCGCGCGAGCAGCTCGCGGGCGCGCGCGACGCGATGCGCGTATTCGGCGGCCGTGAAGGCCGATTCGCTGCCCTGTGCGGGGCCTTGATTCGCTTGCATGCTGTGTGTCCTTGTGTCGTTCAAAGTGTCGTGGTGAGGGCGGCGTCGAAGCTCACGCCGAGTCCGTGCGGATCGGTGACGTTCACGCCGCCGTCGCGGTAGACGATGCCGCGCGCGGGGTCGTCGACGAGGCCATCCGCGCCGTAGAGTTCCGCCCAGCGCGGGCCGCACGCGCAGCACGCCTGGAGCGCGGCCGCCGTGGCGAGCGCGCCTTCGTTCATCTGGCCGATCATCAGCGCCACGCCCGCCGCCTGGAGCTTGCGCGCCGCGGCCACCGTCGCCGCGATGCCGCCGAGCTTGAGCAGCTTCAGATGCGCGGCGACCGGCAGGCCCGCGAGTGCGCAGAGCGCGTCGATATCGGCGGACGATTGCAGGCTTTCGTCGAGCATCAGCGTGATCGGGCTGGCGCGCGCGACGTCGCGCAACGCGTCCCAGTCGCCGGCCGCGATGGGCTGCTCGACGTAGTCCACGCCGCGCGCGGCGAGCGCCGCGAAACGCGTCGCACAGTCTTCGGGACGCCACTGCCCGTTCGCATCGACGGAGAGCGTGAGGCGCGCGCCGAAGCGCGAATGCAGCAGGTCGATGCGGCGCAGGTCGTCGTCGAAATGGGCGACGCCCACGCGCAGCTTCAGCTCGCGAAAGCCGCGTTCGAGATACTGCGCGGCGCGTGCGAGCATGGCGTCGTCGCTGGACCAGAACAGCGTCTGGTTGGTGCGCCACGACGGCGCCTGCGCGCTCTGCGCCGCGCCGTACAACGCGGCCACGCTGATGCCGAGCTGACGCGCGCGCAGATCGTGCAAGGCGCTGTCGATCAGCGTGCGCACCGGCGCGCCATACGGCGCGATCAGCTCGCCGAGCGAGGCGAACAAGGCATGCGCGCCTTTCGACCAGTCGATTTGCCCGATCGCCTTGAGCGCTTCATCGACGATCTGCTCCGCCGCGTAACCGTTGAGATACGCGCAATTGATGCGCACCTCGCCGGTGCCGCACTGCCCCGCTTCTTCGAGCCGCAGATAGAGCGCCTCGAGACTCGCCACGCTGCCCGACGACGCCGTATGCAGCACGAGACCGCCGCCGTAATGCAGCGCCGCGCGATGCAGGCTCGCGCGAATGCCCGCGGCTCGCGAAAGCGTCAGCGCCGCGTCGTTCATTGCTCCGCCTTGAGCATCTCGATCGCGACGTCGCGATAGATCAGGCTCGACGCGAGGAACTCGTCGATCGGCACGAACTCGTCGGGCTTGTGCGCGACTTCGAGCGTGCCCGGGCCGATCACCACGCCCGCCGCGCCCACGCTGCGGAAATGCACCAGATCGCAGCCGCCCTGGAAGCCGAACGGACCCGGCTCGCTGTTGCCGTGCGCGCGGCACGCGGCGAGGCTCGCCTGCACGATCTTCGAGTCGGCGGCGGTTTCGGTCGCGCCGCCCGTGGTCGGCTTGTATTCGAGCACTTCCGCGCGCACGCCGAACTGCTCGCGCGCCGTTTCCAGCAGTTGCTCGATTTCGCGCTTGACGTCCTCTTCGAGTTCGCCGGGCACCATGCGGCGGTCGAGCAGCAGATCGCACGCGCCGGGCACGACGTTATCGGCATGTCCGCCGAGCGCGCGCGTGACCGTGAGACTCGCCGAGCCCACGAGCGGATGGCAGCGGCAACGCACTTCGTTTTCGTGATGGCCTTCGACGAGCTTGAGCAGTTGCGCCGCGCGATAGATCGCGTTGTCGCCGAGATGCGGCGTGCCCGAGTGCGCCGTCACGCCGTGCACGCGCACGAGCGGACGCAGGCTGCCCTTGTGCGCCGAGAAGGTCGCGTTCGAGGTCGGTTCGCCGACCACCACGAAGTCGACGTGCGGACGGCTCGCCGCGTAGAACTTCGCGCCTTCGCTGGCGATTTCCTCGTCGGCGGTGAACACGCCGAGCAGCGTGCCCGACCAGCGCGAGCGGTCGGCCGCGAGCATGCGCATGGCTTCGATCATCGCGGCGAGCGGGCCTTTGGCGTCGCACGAACCGCGTCCGTAGAGGCGGCCGTCGGCTTCGCGCAGCACGAACGGATCGGACTGCCAGCCGGTGCCGGCGGGCACCACGTCGAGGTGCGTGTTGAACGCGAAGGTCGGGCCCGGCCCGTTTTCGAGGCGCGCCATCACGTTGGCGCGGCCCGGCTTGTATTCGCTCAGCGACAGATCGAAGCCCGCTTCCTCGAGCAGACGATGCACGAGTTGCGCGGCCTCGATCTCGCGTCCCGGCGGGTTCTCGGTATTGATGCCGACGAGTGCGGCGAGATCGCGCTTCATGCGCGCGAGATCGGGTTGCGTAGCGGATTGCACAGCGGATTGCGTAGCGGATGCGGCGGAAGACGGCGTGGAAAGAATCGCGGACATGCAGGGGGCTCCGGTCAATGCAGGATCTGGTCGAGAAAGCGGCGCGCGCGCTCGTGCGTCGTGCCGCTGAAAAACTGTTCGCTGGACTCGGTGAGAATCACCTCGCCCGCTTCCATGAAAACGATGCGGTCGGCCGCGCGGCGCGCGAAACCCATCTCGTGCGTGACGACGAGACTCGTCATGCCTTCGGCGCTCAACTCGGCCATCACCTCGGTGACTTCGTTCACCATTTCGGGGTCGAGCGCCGAGGTCGGCTCGTCGTAGAGCATGACTTTCGGCTTCATCGCCAGCGCGCGCGCAATCGCCACGCGCTGCTGCTGGCCGCCGGAAAGCTGGTCGGGATAGTGATCGGCGCGTTCGCGCAGATGCACCTTGTTGAGCAGCGCGAGCGCGAGATCGTGCGCGTCGAGCCGCGAGACGCCCGCCACCGACATCGGCGCGAGCATGATGTTTTCGATCGCCGAAAGATGCGAAAAGAGCTCGAAGTTCTGGAACACCATGCCGATCTGCTGACGCACCTGATGCACGCGCTTGAGTTCGCGCGTGAGGTCGCGGCCTTCGAACAGGATGTTGCCGGCGTCGACGGATTCGAGCAGATTCACGCAGCGCAGCAGCGTGGATTTGCCCGAGCCCGACGGCCCGACGATCACGATGGTTTCCTTCGGCGCGACTTCGAGCGAACAGCTCTTGAGCACCTGGGTGCCGCCATAGCTCTTGTCGATGCGGTGAATCTTGAGAAGCGGCGAAGCGGGTACGGTCGACATGAACAAGCCTTTAGCGGACGACAGGTTGCGAAACACCGAGCAGACGTTCGGCGAAGGACGTGCGGCGCACGGTGCTCTTGCGGCGGCGGTTCAACGCGCGCTCCATCCAGCCCTGCAGCAGCATGAACAGCGTCGTGAACGCGAGGTAATAGATACCGGCGGCGCTCAGCGCCTCCAGATAGCGGAAGTTCGCGCTGGCGGCCTGATTGGCCACGAGCAGCAGTTCCTGCACGGCGATCACCGACACCAGCGCGCTGAGCTTGAGCATGCCGATCATCTGGTTGCCGATGGGCGGCAGCACCACGCGCAGCGCCTGCGGCAGCACGATGTGGCGGAACACCTTCGCGCCGTTCATGCCGAGCGCAAAACCCGCCGTGCGCTGGCCCTGCTTCACCGCATGCAGGCCCGAACGGAAGATCTCGGACATGAACGCGCCTTCGTTGAGCGAGAGCGCGAGCACGGCGCACACGAAGGCGCTGAAGCGGATGCCGAACGACGGCAGCACGTTGTAGATGAAGATGATCTGGAACAGCACCGGCGTGCCGCGGAACAGCCACAGATAGAGGAACGTGAAGGTGCGCGCGACGCGGTTGCGGCTGCCTTGCAGCAGCGCCAGCACGAGGCCGATCAGCATGCCGCACAGCAGGGAGACGACGGTAATCGCCAGCGTCATGGCCGCGCCGCGCACGAAATCGGCCGAGATGAGGTAGTCGAACAACAGGGATAGAGACATTCGCAAACTCCGTTCTTTGCATCACGTTTGTTTCAATTGTCTCAATTTATACAAACGACAAAAACACGGGTCAAGCAATAAAAAAGCCCTCTTGCATGGTTTTTTTTGGCGAGCGAGGATGTTTGCGCCCTCTTTGTGGCACCCAGAATTTGTATTTTTTGTTATTCTTCCGCCAACGACTGGAGGAATGCGGAAATGATCAAGCGCCCGGGCAAAGCCGCCCATGTGCTGGCCAAACAGATCATCGACTTGATTCAGGAAGCGCACTTCGAGGTCGGGCATCATCTGCGCGAGCAGCAGCTCGCGGATCTGCTCGGCGTCTCGCGTACGCCCGTGCGCGCCGCGATGGCGCTGCTCGAATCGTTCGGCGTGATCGAGTCGCGCGAGAACCGCGGTTTCTTCCTCGCGAAGCCCGCCGACGGGCTGCATCGCATCGAACTCGAACTGCCCACTTCGGGCGACGAAGACCTGTACAACCGCCTCGTCACCGACCGGCTCGCGGGCACGCTGCCCGCCTCGCTCACGCAGACCGACATCTGCCAGCGTTACGGCGTCGACCGCATGACGATGACGCGCGCGCTCTCGCGGCTCTCGGAAGACGGGCTCATCGTGCGCAACAAGGGCCATGGCTGGAGCTTCCAGCCGTCGCTCGATTCGGCGCTGACGCTCAAGAGCAGCTACGACTTCCGTCTCACGATGGAACCGGCGGGGCTGATGCTCGCCACCTTCTCCGCCGACCGTTCGGCGCTGGAGCGCTGCAAGCGCGAGCATCTGTTTCTGCTCTCGCAACTGGGCGGCGAGAACGTCACGCCGCGCCAGGTGTTCGACACCGACGCGAACTTTCACGAACTGCTCGCCGAGTACAGCGGCAACGTGTTCATGCATCAATCGATGCAGCAGCAGAATCGTTTGCGGCGTCTGCTGGAATTTCAGGGCTATGTAAACCGCAAGCGCATTCGCGAGTGGTGCAACGAGCACATCGAGATCATCGACGCGATTCTCGCGGGCGACATGGAAGTAGCCGCGTCGCGCATGCACGAGCATCTGCGCCACGCGTATCACACGACCGGCGCCGCCGATGCGAGCGTGAAGCCCGCGGCGAAAGCCGTGCGCGCGAAGAAGCCGGTGACGGCCTGAACGGCGTCACGTGCTGGGGATTTCGGGCATGCCTGGACGTGCATGACGGCGCCTGAAATCCGCCGCTTACATTCCTTAATATTTCTGAAAGCCTACGGAAATCTGCATCCGCGAAATTGGCGCGCGTTTGCCCCTTTGCTCCGCTCCTCATCGCACCTTCGGGCTTGTTAGTCTTGGGCGTCACTGAAACAGGCGTCTGACGCGCGTATTCGCGACTCCGCGGATCCACGCTTCGGCGCGCCGCCGAACAGACGCTCACACGCCCGATGAAGTCCAACGCTCTCAATTTTTCCGGCGGTCCCGGCGCGTTGCCGGCCGCCGTGCTCGACGCCACGCAAACCGCCATCGCCGCGCTGCCGGAAACGGGGCTGTCCGTGCTCGGCATGAGTCATCGCTCGGACTGGTTCGAGCAGATCGTCGATGAAGCCGAGCGCAATCTGCGCGCCCTGCTCGGTTTGCCCGAGCGTTTCGCGGTGTCGTTTCTGCAAGGCGGCAGCAGTCTGCTGTTCGCAACGATTCCGCTGAACTTCGCCACGCGCGCCTTCGCGCCGCCCGATTACGTGAACTCCGGTTACTGGAGCAGCCGCGCGAGCGCCGAAGCCAGGCGCGTGGGTCCGTGCCGCGTGGTGTGGGACGGCGCGCCGTCCGGCTTTCGCGAGTTGCCGTCGCTCGATCGCCTTGCCGTCGCGCCGAGCGCCGCGTATCTGCATTACGTGTCGAACGAAACCGTCGAGGGCCTGCAATTCGCCGCGCCCGACACGACGCCGCGCGTGCCGCTGATCGCCGATATGTCGTCGGACTTTCTGTCGCGTCCGTTCGACGCAGGACGCTACGGCATGATTTACGCGCACGCGCAAAAGAATCTCGGCCCGGCGGGCGTGACCGTCGCCATGATCGATCGCGAATTGCTCGCGCGCATTCCCGACGGCCTGCCGCAGATTCTCGACCTGCGCACGCAGATCGAGCATCGCTCGAACTACAACACGCCGCCCGTTTTCGCGATCTACGTGCTCACGCTCGTCACGCGCTGGCTGCGCGACACGATCGGCGGACTCGACGCGATGCAGCGCATCAACGAGACGAAATCGACGCGTCTTTACGACACGCTCGAGGCGATGCGCGATGCCGTCGATGTGCACGCGCTCAAGCCGTGGCGCTCGCAGATGAACGCGGCCTTCACGTTCCGCGACGCACGTCTCGACCGCGCGTTCCTCGACTTCGCGGGCGAGCGCGGCATGGTGGGACTCGAAGGGCATCGCTCGATCGGCGGGCTGCGCGCGTCGCTCTATAACGCGGTCACGCACGAAGCCGTCGAGACGCTGTGCGACGCGCTGCGAGAATTCGGAGCACGTCATGTCTGACACACTCGTTGCAGCGGAAGTGGAGTCGATTGAAGCGGAGTCGATCGAAGCGCTCTCGCGAGCGCTCGACGCCGCGCCGCTCGATATCGGCTTGCATACGCGCATGCTCGCAGCACTGCGCGCGGCTCACGACGTGGCGGGCAGCGCCGCGCACGAACTGGCGCTCGCCGCGTTCGGCATGCTCGGCGCGACGCACGGCGATCAGGCCACGCATCAGCCCACCCCGCAGCCCACCCCGCAGCACGCGCTGGTGCTCTACAACATCGCGACCGTCTACGCGATGAACGGACGGCGCACGGAAGCGATCCGCTGGTATCGGCTCGCGTTGCAGATCGATCCGGCGCTCGCCATCGCGCATCAAAACCTGGCTGCGACGCTCGACCGCGACGGACTCGCCGATGAAGCGCACGTGCATCGCGAACGCGCGTACCGGCTGCAACGCGTATTCGTCGATCGGGCGCTCGGCACGGAAACGCTGCGCGTGCTGATACTCGGCGTCGGTCACGGCACCGGCAACGTGCCGATCGACGCGTTGCTCGATGCGCAAACGACCACGCGCATCCGCTACGCGATCGATTGCGCCGAAGACGCCGAAGACGCGCAATTGCCGCCGCATGACGTGGTGTTCAACGGTATCGGCGACGCCGACGTGGCCGCGCCGCTCGCCGCTCGCCTCGCGCGTTTCGCGGATTTCGCGGTCCGTTGCGAACGGCCGCTGCTCAATGCGCCGGACGCGATTGCGCGCACGCATCGTCATCGGCTGGGGGAATTACTCGACGGCGTGCCCGATGTGATCGTGCCGCGCTGCGTGCGTCTGGACGCGTGTCCGGCAAACGAGGCCGCGCTCGCGGCGCAGCTCGCGCAGTCGGAGCTGACGCTGCCGCTCCTGCTGCGCCCGCTCGCCGCGCACGGCGGCGAAGGCGTGACGCTGCACGCCTCGCTCGATTCGTTGTGGCGCGCGCTCGCCGATCTCGATGCGCCGTGCTATCTCACGGCCTTTCACGATTTCCGCGCCGCCGACGGGCATTACCGCAAATATCGCACGCTGTTTGTCGCGGGCGAGCCGCATCCGTACCATCTCGCGATTTCGCGTCACTGGATGGTCCACTACTTTTCCGCCGATATGGCGCAGAGCCCGTGGAAGCTCAACGAGGAACAGCACTTTCTCGCCGATCCGCGCGCGGCGCTCGGCACGCGCGCGCACGAAGCGATTCGCGCCATCGGCGCGCGGCTCGGGCTCGCTTATGGTGGCGTCGACTTCACGCTCACGGCCGATGGCCGCGTGCTCGTGTTCGAAGCGAACGCGACCATGCTCGCGCACCGCGAAACGCCGCATGGCCCGTTCGCGCACAAGAACCGCTACGTGGAGCGGATCATCGACGCGTTCGGGCGCATGCTACGCGACGCGGGCGACGCGCGTTGACGCCTGGCACGTCAACGCAACCGCATCAACGCAACCGCGTCACCAGAACTGCGGCAACACGATCGCGTCCGTCTTCGACGCACTCTTGCGGCGGCGGTGCAGTTTCACCTGCGTCTGCGCGATGCCGCTCCACGCCTGCTCCGCTCGGCGCACGGCGCAATCGAACGATTCGTCCTCGACCGTGCAGCGGTTGTCGACCGTGATCTGCCAGCCGTGACGCGTGCGCGTGCAGCGCACGCGGTCGTCTTCCATCAGATCGGCGTACCAGCGCCAGACGCGCGCGTCGTCGGCGTTGGCGCGCGCGGCGGCGGACAGCCGCGCGACTTCGAGACTATGCGTCTGCGTGACCATATCGTTTTCCTGTCTTCATGACGCTCAGCGTCTTCATCGTCGAATCTTTGCGCGGCGGATTTCACCAGCCGAACTTCGCTTCGACGCCCACATAATCGGCATTGCGCGCGCCCAGTGCGCGGATCGAGCTGCCCACGTTGAAGTGCACGGCTTCGAGCGCCAGCGCCACGTTGTCGTTGACGATCCAGTCGGCGCGCACCTGCGCATACATGCCCGTGTAGCGATTGCCCTCGCCCGCCGTGCCCGGCACCGTCGCCATGCCCTGGCCGTAAACGGCGTCGGCCGTCGTTTCGCGCCACTGAAAACCGAGCGCGGTCAGCAGCGTGAGCTTCGGCGTGATCTTGAACGTCAGCGAAGGCTTTACGTGGATCAGGTTGCTATAGCCGGTGTAGCCCGCGAGCGTGAAGTAATAGCCGTTCGGAAACAGCGGATTGAAGGTGCCCACGCGGCCGTCGCCGGGATGGTGATCGCCGGACGCGCCGTCGATCTGCAAGCCGACGCGCGGCGTGCCCGGCAGCGAAGCGAGCGTGTAGCCGCCGAGCGCGCCGAACGCCCACGCGCTCACCGTGTCCGCGCCCACGTGGCCGGTCTGGAACATCGTTTCCACGTCCCAGTCGAAGGGCGCGGATTTGCCCGCGTAGCGCGCGTCGAACACATCGCGCCGCTCGTTGCCGCTCGCGTCGATGAAGCGCGCGTTGTCGCGCTCGTAGCGCGACCAGTACGCCGAGAGATCGCCGGGACCGACGCTCGCGCGCTCGACGCGCACGCCGTCGAAGGTCAAGTGGCCGTTGGAGACATCGTCGAAATCCGAATCGTCGCGATACTGCACCGGCTGCGTGAGATAGCCGATGAAGCGCCACTTGCCGATCTCGTAGTCGGCCCAGAGCGCGTCGAAGGCCTGGCGCACGTTCGGGCCATCGCGCACGGACACGAAACGCTGCAAGTCGAACGCCATTTCCTGACGCCCCACGCGTGCCTTGAAGGTGCCGCCGCCCACGCCGTAGACGAACGCGACAAACGCCTGCTCGATGTCGAGCGGATTCTTGTCGACGGGCGTGACCGAGTCCTTGCCGAACGGACGCGCGTCTTCGAGTTGAAAGAACGCCTGGACGTGCTCGCCGAAATGCGCATCGGCGTGCACTTCGGCGCGCTGGATCAGCCAGCTGTCGGGCCTGTTCGCGCCGAGGCCGAACAGCGGCGTGTTGTTCAGTTCGAAGCGCTCACGCAGATTCGCGCCGAGCGAGAGATACCACGTCGGATCGCTCGACAGCGGCATGTACTTGAGCGCATCGAGCGGCTTGCGCGGCACGCACGGATTCGCAAGCGCGCCCCAGTCTTCCTGCCAGCGGTTGAACGACGGAATCGGACGTTGCGCGTTGCAGGCCGCCGATGCCGACGTTGAAGCCGATGCAGTGGCAGGCGCAGCGGAAGCCGCATCCGCTTGCGCATCCGCCGCATTCGCCGCGCCCGCCTGCAGTCCGGCGAACGCGGCGCCCGCGAGCGCCGCGCGCCGCCATCCCTGCGCCTGGCGGCGCACTCTCTTGCTCGTGAGCATGCTGCTTACTTCGCGCGCTGATGCAGTTCGGCCACGTAGCCGCCGGGGAACTCGACCATCGCCGTGCGCCCTTCCACGTTCTGCGCGACGGGCACCAGCACCTTCACGCCGGCCGCCTGCGCCTTGGCGAGCGTGGCGTCCAGATCGGGCACGTCGTAGCCGGTCGTTTCGCGGCCGTACGGGAACGGCAGCTTGCCGTCGGTCACGAACACGAGCATGTTGCCGAAGCCCGATTGCAGACGCACGCGGCGGATCGTTTCGCCCGGCTTGCCGATCTCGGCGCCGTCCGCGCGGTGGTTATCGGAGACGATCTTGCCGTGCGAGAAGCGCAGGAAACGCTTGATGAAATTCTGCGCTTCGTACTTCGAGACATACACGCGGTTGTCCGGCACGTACGCGTGCGGCGCATACGACGGCGCCTTCGTGTGCCAGTAAAGCTGCATCGTCAGGCCGCCCGGCCATTGAATGATGGCGTCCTTGCCGATCGGATCGTCGAACGATTCGACCAGCACGTCGGCGCCCGCTGCACGCGCGGCGCGCACGGCCGTGTCGATATCGGTGACCAGATAACCGGTGCGCTCGTTGCCGAACGGGTACGGCACCGGCGTCTGGAACGCGAACACCGAGAGCATGCCCACCGGCGTCTGCACGTATTGCGACGCGGTCTTGCTCGGCGTCGGCGTGACCGTGAAGACGGCGCGCGGCGAAGCCTTGCCGCCGAAGGTCGCGAGGAAGCTGTTCACGAACGCGTCGATGTCGTCGTTGGCGACGTAGACGTGCGTGGTGTCGTATTGCGGACCGACCGAGACCACCGGCAATTGCGCCGATTGCTTCGTTTGCGCGGTTTGCGGATATTGCGCGTCGTCGGCGAAGGCGTTCGACGCGGGCAGCATGACGCCAAGCGCCGCAAGCGCGACGACGAGCGCGCGCACGGGTCGTTGAAGGGCGGAAAGATTCACGTAGTGCTCCTGATGAAAAATCGAAACGATGAAACGTTGAAAATCAAGCGGCGGATCCGGCCGGTTCCTCGCGCCACGCCGACGCGGCCAGCATCGCCAGCAACGCGAGCGGCACGACCAGCGCCCAGAACGAAGCGGTCAGCCAGCCCAGCGCACCGCCGCCCGCGCCCAGCGCGAACGCGAGCACGGGCGGCAGCGTGCGCGCGAGCCGCTCGCGCGTGTCGGCGGGGTCCACGTGCGTGCGACCCGGAAACAGCAGATCGAACACGTCGATCACGGCCTGCGTGACGTTGCCGGTCATGACCGTATTCGCGACCACGCTGCGCGACGCGAGCCGCGCATGCGCGTTCTGCACGCCCATGCCCGCCGCGCCGAGCAGGCCGCAGACGATCGTGAGCGGCGCATCGGCGTTCGTGATCGGCGCGGCCAGCACGCCCGCGATCATGAATGCGGCGAGCAGCGCGATCTGCAAGGCGTACAGGCCGCCGGCGCGGGTGCCGTGCGCGGAATCGCGCAGCGCGTTGTCGAGCACACGCGCCGCCACGATGCCCGCGATAAAGGCCGGAAACGCGAGCCACTTGATCAGCAGCCCGCTGCCCGCGCCCGCGAGGCCCGAGCCGATCAGAATGAAATTGCCCGTGACGTGCGCCGTAAACAGCCCGAACAGCGCAACGAAGCCGAGCGTATCGACATAGCCCGCGACGAACGCGAGCGCAACGTTTTCGCCGCGCAACGGCGCGAGCAGGGCGGCGGGATTCAAGGCTCGTTGCTGCATGACGGTTGCGCCGCGGCGACGGTGGTGGTCGGGTTGACTTCGTGCGGCGCGGTCTGCGTCTGTGACTGCGCCACGGGCGGCTTCAACTGCGCCTGCACGAACGGAATCGCATGCTCGCCGATCACGATGCCCAGCAGGCCCGCGAGCGCGATCAGCGGCGGCGCGGGCGACTGCACCCGCGAGAAGTAATAGAGGAAGCCGACCACGAGGCCTGCTCCCAGCGAAATCAGGTATGACATGTCTGCTTCTCCTTGCTGTGCTGCTGTAGCGGACCGCGTCAGGCGCGAGGCGCCGCGCGGGAATGCAGCGGCGTCCGGCCATCGGCCGCCTGCGCGCCCTGCCAGCGCGAGCCCAGAATCTGTCCGCAAAAATTCACGCGGCAATAGTTTGGATCGACGCGGTCGAGCACGTCCGCGCTCGCGGTGCCGAAGGTCGTGTGCGGACGGTGCGCCACGCCGCGTCCGATCGCGCCGATGATCTCCTCCTCGAAACCCTTGCCGCGCGGATACGCGGCCAGCACGCCCGAGCGCTCGCCGCCCGTGTAATCGTCGAACTGCGCGGCGACGAGGTCCGTACGCACCGCCGCCGCGAGCATGTCCGCGAGCGGCGAGACGCGCGCGGACACGCCCGGCGTGGTGTGCAGCGCAATCGCGAGCCACGCCTCGTCCTGATCGCGCGCGCTCGCGCCATAGTGATGCAACAGGCGGCGCGCCGCGTCGGCGCTGTCGAGTTCGTAGCGCGCCGTCGAATGCGCGTAGGCGGCGCTCAAGCCCATGTTTGCGTACATCGAACTCACGTAGAGCGTGCCCTCGTCGCAGGCCACGCCGCCGCGCCGCGCGTTGAGCGCCGCGAACACGAACACGCGGCTCGCATGGCCGAGCAACACGGGCGGCAACGAAGCGTGCGCGCTCTCCGCCGCGGCGATGGCGACCGGCGTGCACGGAATGCGCACGCCCGCCACTTCTCCGCCCGCTCTCCATGACGCTGTTCCCATGCCCCGTTTTCCCGTGCGTTGTTGTGAGTGACGTCGATGACGCGCGTCGCCGGTCAAGCGCGATGCGTCTGCGCGGCGAGAGGCGCGCCAAGCCGGTAACGGCCTGGTCCGCCGATCGCCACGGTGCCGAACAGGATCAGCAGCATCCATGCGAACTGGCCTTGTTCGAGCGTCCAGTCCGGATGCACGAGGCCGAGCGCGACCACCGTGACGACGAGAATCGGCAGCGCGGCGAGCCGCGTGTAGATGCCGAGAATCATCAGCACCGGACAGACGACTTCGGCGAAGATCGCGAATCCGAGCGTAAAACCACTGCCCAGATGCAGCGGATCTTCGATCGCGCCCAGTTGTGCGTGCACGTGCAGCGCCTTCGGCAGACCGTGCACGAACAGCACGAGCAGACTCGCGGCCACGCGCAGGAACAGCAGCGCGGCGTCGGTAGTGTCGATGCGTTTCATGATGGCGCGCTCCCCGATCAGAACGCGAAGCAGCTACAGCCGAGCGCGCCCCAGAAGCCGTTCTGGTCCGAAACCGGCGCGTTGCTGCGCCACGCGCGGCCGTGGGCGTGCTGGTGCACGCCGCACAGGTTCACGCAGGCGTCGCTGCACGATTGCGCAAGCGATGCCGCGTTCGCCGCCGAATTCGACACCACCGGCCGATAGCGCGCGTAACCGCCGAACTCCGCAACCGGCGACCACGACGGGCTGACCGGCAACGCGGGCGGCGCGAGCGTGTCGAACTCCGCATCGGCGTACACCACGCGGCCGTTCACCACGGTCAGCACCGAGGTCAGATGCTTGATCGCCTCTTCCTCGACCGTGAAGAAGTCGTCGCTGAGCACGGCAAAGTCGGCGTACTGGCCCGGCACGAGCGCGCCCTTTTTCGTCTCGTCGTTCGAGAACCAGGCGCTGCCCACCGTGTAGCGGCGCAGTGCTTCCATGCGGTCGAGACGGTCGCGCTGCGCGTACATCGGCGTGCCGCCCACGGTGCGCCCGGAGGCCAGCCAGTAGAGCGACACGAACGGGTTGTAGCTGGCGACGCGCGTGGCGTCGGTGCCCGCGCCCACGGGCAGGCCCGCTTCGAGCATCTTGCGCACCGGCGGCGTTTGCGCGGCGGCTTCGGCGCCATAACGCGCGATGAAATATTCGCCCTGATACGCCATCCGATGCTGCACGGCGATGCCGCCGCCCAGCGCCGCGATACGCTCGATATTGCGCTCGGAAATCGTTTCGCAGTGGTCGAAGAACCAACGCAGACCGTTGAACGGCGTGTCGGCGTTGACGCGCTCGAACACGTTCAGGAAGCGGTCGATCGACTCGTCGTAGGTCGCGTGCAGACGCCACGGCCAGCGGTTTTGCACCAGCAGGCGCACGACGTCTTCGAGTTCTTGCTCCATGCCTTCGGGCAGATCGGGACGCGGTTCGAGGAAGTCTTCGAAGTCGGCGGCCGAAAACACCAGCATTTCGCCCGCGCCGTTGACCTTGAGGAAGTCGTCGCCGTCGCCGGGACGCGTGGCCTTCACCCACTTCGCGAAGTCTTCCACCTCGCGCTTCGCGTTCTGCGTGAACAGGTTGTACGCGATGCGGATGCTCAGCTGATCGCGCTTCGCCAGTTCCATGATGACGGCGTAGTCGTCGGGATAGGCCTGATAACCGCCGCCCGCGTCGATGGCGCTCGTCACGCCGAGCCGGTTCAGTTCACGCATGAACTGGCGCGAAGAATTCATCTGATCGTCAAGCGCGAGCTTCGGGCCCTTCGCCAGCGTGGCGTAGAGCAGGCCCGCGTTCGGACGCGCGATCAGCATGCCGGTGGGATTGCCGCGCCGGTCGCGCTGAATTTCGCCGCCCGGCGGATTGGGCGTGTCGCGGTCGTAACCCACCGCGCGCAGCGCCGCCGCGTTGAGCAGCGCGCTGTCGTACAGGTGCAGGATGAAGACCGGCGTGTCGGGCGCGATCGCGTTGATCTCTTCGAGCGTCGGGCCGCGCTTTTCGGCGAACTGGAATTCGTTCCAGCCGCCCACCACGCGCACCCATTGCGGCGCGGGCGTGCGCGCGACCTGCTCGCGCAGCATCGCGAGCGCGTCGGCCAGCGACGGCACGCCGTCCCAGCGCAGTTCCATATTGAAGTTCAGACCGCCGCGAATCACGTGCAGGTGCGAGTCGTTGAGACCCGGAATCACGGTACGGCCGTTCAGGTCGATGCGGCGGGCGTCGTCGCACGCCCATTGCATGACGTCGCGCTCGTTGCCGGTCGCCACGACCTTGCCGTTCGACACGGCCAGCGCGGTGACGAACGAGCGGCGCTCGTCCTGGGTGGCAATCTTGCCGTTGTAGATCACCAGGTCGGCGACGCGGGCAGGTTGATCGGGTGCGCTCATCGACGCCCTCCTGTGTTCTCGATGCGGTTATTGGGTTTGCAGCTGCCCGCGAAACCGGCCTTCAGGTTTTTTCAGGCCGCTTCGCGCGCGTCGTCCAGCGAGACTCGCGCGAAGCGCGAGCCGTTCAGCTTTAGCCCGCCTCGCTCGCGTGCTCGCCGAGGATCTGCTTGGCGTAACGCACGCCGATGCCGTACGCGCTGTGCGCCTTGAAGATGTCCATACAGCCTTCGTAGGTCTCGCCGCGCGCCCAGTCGCGTTGCAGTTCGCACATGAACTGCAGCGAGTTCATCGGCACCGCGCCTGCCTGGACGATGCGCTGCACGGCGCGCTCGTGCGCTTCTTCCGTGATGTCGCCGCATGCGTCGGTCGGCACGTAGATCTCGAAGCCTTCGTTGAGCATCTGGATCGTCGGGAACGTCACGCAGACTTCCGTCCACAGACCGGCGATCACGATCTTCTTGCGGCCCGTGGCCTTGATCGCTTCACGGAAGCCCGCGTCTTCCCACGAGTTCATCGACGTGCGGTCGATGGGCTTTTGCTGCGGAAACACGGCCTGCACTTCCGGCAGCAGATGGCCGCTGAACGAATCGGCGGCGATGGTCGTGAGGACCGTCGGCACCTTGAAGAGCTTCGCGGCCTTCGCGAGAATCTGCACGTTGTGCAGCACCGTGGTGCGCTCGTGCGAGTGCGTGCCGAAGAACATCTGCGGCTGGTGGTCGATCAGCGCGAGTGCGCAGGTATCGGGAGTCAACAGTTCTTTTGCCATGAGAGGCTCCGTGTAAAGGTTGGGTCGGCGACGTTGAGATTAGGGCTCACACGCCGCCGCGTCCTTGTCGTTGCGCTGAAATATCCTGAATTCGATCAGGATCGCTTACGATTTCAGGAAGGCGAGCAGATCGGCGTTGACCTTGTCGACGTGCGTGCTGCACATGCCGTGCGGTGCGCCTTCGTAGATCTTCAGCGTGGCGTTCTTGACAATCTTGGCGGACAGCTTGGCCGAATCGTCGATCGGCACGATCTGGTCGTCGTCGCCGTGCAGGATCAGCGTCGGCACGCTGATCTTCTTCAGGTCGTCGGTGTAATCGACTTCCGAGAACTGCTTGATGCACTCGTACTGGCCTTTGATCGAACCAGCCATGCCCTGACGCCAGAATTCCTGAACGAGACCTTGCGAGACCTTCGCGTTCGGACGGTTGAAGCCGTAGAACGGCTGCGCCAGATCCAGATAGAACTGCGAGCGATTCGCGGCCACGCCTGCGCGGATGTTGTCGAACACCTGCATCGGCAGGCCGTTCGGGTTGGTCGGCGACTTGACCATTTGCGGCGGCACCGCGCCGATCAGCACGGCCTTCGCCACGCGCTTCTCGCCATGACGGCCGATGTAATGCGCGACTTCGCCGCCGCCCGTCGAATGGCCCACGAGCATCGCGCCCTTCACGTCGAGTGCGTCGAGCACGGCGGCGAGGTCGTCGGCGTAGGTGTCCATATCGTTGCCCTCGGACGGCTGGCCCGAGCGGCCATGACCACGGCGGTCGTGCGCGATCACGCGATAGCCCTGGTTCACGAGGAACAGCATCTGCGCGTCCCACGCGTCGGCGCACAGCGGCCAGCCGTGCGAGAACACCACCGGCGTGCCCGTGCCCCAGTCCTTGAAGTAGATCTGCGTGCCGTCCTTCGCGCTCACGTAGCTGCTGCCGTGATGGTGGCCCGTGCCGTGCGCGTGGGGCGCGGCGCCTGCCGTCGTGGCCGCGTTCGCGGACAGGCTCGACATGGCGGCCATGGCGCCGGCCATGCCCGCGCTGGCCGAAAGCATCCGGCGACGCGAGGCCGAGGGAATGGTCGTGTCGATTTGCTGCGTGTTCATGCTGGATCTCCGTCGTTGCATCGCCGCGTGCAGGGGCGATGAGGTTGCGCGTGTGAGTCAGGCGCAATGCGGCGGGCGAGAAGTCATGAAACAGGCGCCGCATGCGTGAGCGCAGATTACGGAGACGGACCTGCAAAGTCCTTGTCGCGATCTGAAAAGTCCTGAATTCAGATGCGGATTGGCTCGATCGCGGGCAACAGGCATGCGGCATCGGCGGCCGGAGCGGGGCCGCGATGCATCGTCGAAGGGAAGAAGAAAACGAACGCCTGAACGATCGTGCGCGCGAGCGCGAGCCGATCAGCGCACGTTCAGACGCGCTTCGAGAAAACGCAGCAGCGCGCGTACTTTAGTCGAGTGACGCCGATTCGGCAGATACGCGGCGTGCACGACCACATCGCCGCCTTGCGGACTCACGTGCCAGCCGTCAAACGCGCGCACGAGCTGACCGGACGCGAGCGCATCGTGCACGAGCCATGCGGGCAGCAGCGCGAAACCCTGCGCCGCGAGCACGGCGGCGAGCAGCATGTCGATGCTGTCCGAAACGAGACGGCCGCGCACGTTCACCGCCTCCTGCGTCTCGCCTTGCGTGAAGGTCCAGACCTGGCGCGCGCGATAGCTGCCGCCATAACTCACGCGCAGACAATTGCGCTCTGCGAGATCGGCGGGCGCGTCCGGCATGCCTTCGCGCTCGATATAGGCGGCGCTCGCCACCACGATCCGCGCGTTATCGGCGAGCGTCTTCACGACGAGTTGCGGATTCGATTCGGGCACGCCGATGCGCACCGCCAGATCGATGCGCTCCAGCGCGAGATCGAGATAGCGGTCGGCGGCCACCACGTCGAGCGCCATACGCGGATGCTCGCTGAGAAACGCGGCCAGATGCGGCGCAAGCACCACGCGGTTATAGGTCGACGGCACCGCGATACGCAGCATGCCCGCCGGTTCCGCGCCGCTGTCGAGCACGCTTTCGTCGGCTTCCGCGAGATCGTCGAGCACTTTGGCGATCTGCTCGACGTAGGTCGCGCCCGCATCGGTCAGGCTGACACGGCGCGGCGTGCGCGTGAGCAGCACCGCGCCGACGTCCTGTTCGAGCGCATCCATCAAACGCGTGACCGACGAGGTCGCCACGCCGAGACGTTGCGCCGCCTTGGCGAAACCGGCGGCGTCGGCCACTTCGAGCAGGGTCTTCAAAGCGAGTAGCTTGTCCATGGCGGGCATTATGCCAGCGCGAAAACGACCATGAGCGCTGACGAGTCCGGGCCGTTGCGCGCCACGCAACGCGGGATTGCGTCGCCGCCCCATTCCGCCGCCACGACGGCGCGCCTATGCTGCTCGCACCGATTCATCGTTCAAGGAATGCCTATGTCCACGCCTTCGCGCACGCACGGCGGCAAGCCGCACGCCGTGCGGCTCACTCAGGGACTCATCGCGCTGTTCGCATTCAGTTGCGGCGCGATCGTCGCGAATCTCTATTACGCGCAGCCGATCATCGAACTGATCGCGCCGTCGCTGCACATGACGGGCGGCACCGCGAGCCTGATCGTCTCGCTCACGCAGATCGGCTATGCGCTCGGCCTGTTCTTCATCGTGCCGCTCGGCGATCTGCTCGAAAACCGCCGCCTGATGATCGTGACCGCGCTGGTGTCGATCGCGAGTCTCATCGCGGCCTCGCTCGCGCACTCGGCGAGCGTGTTTCTGGCGATCTCACTGCTGATCGGCTTCAGTTCGGTGGCGGTGCAGATCCTGATTCCGCTCGCCGCGCATCTTGCGCCCGATCACGCGCGCGGACGCATCGTCGGCACGATCATGGGCGGCTTGCTGCTCGGCATCCTGCTGTCACGGCCGCTGTCGAGCGTGGTCGCCGATCACTTCGGCTGGCGCACCGTATTCGCCGGCGCAGCCGTGCTGATGACGCTCGTGACCGGCGTGCTCGCGCTGACGATTCCACGCCGTCAACCCGAGCATCGCGCGACCTACTTCGCCCTGCTCGGCTCGCTGATCACGCTCGTGCGCGCCATGCCGGTGCTGCGTCATCGCGCGCTCTATCAGGCGCTGATGTTCGCCTCGTTCAGCCTGTTCTGGACCGCCGTGCCGATCGAACTCACGCGCCATTACGGCCTCTCGCAGACCGCCATCGCGCTGTTCGCGCTCGTCGGTGCGATTGGCGCGACCTCGGCGCCCGTCTCGGGACGACTCGCCGACGCCGGCCATTCCGTGCGCGCGACCGTGGTTGCGCTGATCGTCGGCACGCTGTCGTTCCTGCCCGCGCTCGTGCATCCGGCGTTCGGCGTGTTCGGGCTCGTGGTGACGGGCATCGCGCTCGACTTCGCCGCGCAGATGAACATGGTGCTCGGCCAGCGCGAGATCTATGCGCTGCACGCGGCGAGCCGCAATCGCCTCAACGCGCTGTATATGACGAGCATTTTCGTGGGCGGCGCGTTCGGCTCCGCGCTCGCGGGCCCCTTGTACGAACGCGGCGGCTGGACGCTGGTCGCGAGCGTGGCGCTGGTCTTCCCGCTCATCGCTTGCGTGCATTTCCTGCTGATCGGCAGACCGCACGCGACGGGCCGACGCTAGTTGTCTTGCAAAACGCGCCGCTCGCGCGGCGTTCACTGCGGCGCGAGCCGCGCCGCGCGCTGCGTGCGTGCCGACTGCAGCGTCTGCCTGAGCGCGGCGAGGCGCTGAAAATCGGGCGCATTCGACGTGCGATCCCACGCCGAATCATCGAGACCGTCGATCAACGCAACCGCGCGCGCCGTCTCGCCCTTGTCGAGTTCGTACGTCGCGAGATCGAGCGTGGCGCGCAAGGCCCACAGCGGCGCGCCATCGGCACGCGCCATCGAAATCGCTTCGTCGAGCAGACGCCGCCCCGCTTCCTCGCGCCGCGCCACGTCGTCCGGCGGCGTGCCGCGCTGCGCCGCGCGCCGCAATTCGA
>NZ_JAAGPN010000080.1:0-34269 GCF_017104805.1 Paraburkholderia sp. Ac-20347
TTAGTCGATGCGAAAAAGGGGCGCGCCGCCCCGATGCCACGTGGCGCGCGCGACGCCGCGAGCACGCGCGCGAGATCGCGGCGGGCGCGCGGCACGATAAGGAAAGCGGATAGGAAAAGAAAGAACTCGCAAGAAGCGGTGGGAATTGGGGCGGCACATACCCACAACGCATACAAGGTCATTTCTACGAGCTTTCGAATGTTATTCAAATGACTTCAAGTTACATAGTATTTTGCTTTCTGAAGATCGCTAACTGATTGATAAATCGTGGATTTATCGCTCGCGCGCCAGCCCCGTGCGCGAGTCCTGGGCCATGCGTTTCACCCATTTACACTATCTTCTTTTTAAAAAGTAAATGAGAAGTATTCGCATCTAAGGTAGGATTGAGCCCGCTTTCGAACCGTAAAAAACAACGAAAGCCTCGATTTCGACTACGGGGAACAACGATGCATTTGAAGCAACGCCTGGTGCGGCGCCTGTTGCCGGCGCTGATCGCCGAGATCTGTGCGATGCACGCCGGCCATGCGCTCGCCGCCGATCCACAGGCGGGCGCGCCCGCCGAGCAACAGACCGCGACCACGAACGCCGCCGCACAGACCGCCGCAAACGTCGCCGAAGCCGTGAATCCGCAACGCGCGCGCCGCGAAGAGGCGCTCAAGGCCGTGTCGGTGACGGCCACGCGCGGCGGCACGGCGGACCCGAACCGCACGGCGGCGACCGTCTCGGTGATCACCAGCGACGACATCGACGAGAACAACGCGAAAGACGTCAAGGACGCGCTCAAGTACGAGCCGGGCGTGGAAGTGCGCCGCTCGGTCTATCGTCCGGCGGGCATCACCGGGGCGACGGGACGCGCGGGCAATGAAGGCATCAATATTCGCGGCCTCGAAGGCAACCAGGTGCTGCTGCTCGAAGACGGCGTGCCGCTGCCGCAGTCGTATGCGTTCGGCTCGGGTTCGGCGGGTCGCGGCGATTATCTGAACACGGATCTGTATCAGCGCATCGAAGTGCTGCGCGGCCCGACCTCGGCGCTGTACGGCAGCGACGGTCTCACCGGCGCAGTCAATTTCGTGACGAAAGACCCGAGCGATCTGCTCGCGATCTACAACAAGAAGACGTATTTCTCGCTGAAGGCGGGCTACGATTCGACCGACCGCAGCTGGGGCTCGACGGCCACCGCCGCATTCGGCGGCGACGTCGTGCAGGGCATGATCGCGCTCTCGGGCCGCCACGGCCACGAGACCGACAACAAGGGCGACAGCAACACGCTGGGCGCCACGCGCTCCACGCCGGACCCGCTCACGTACAACAACCGCAGCGCGCTCGGCAAGCTCGTTTTCAAATTGACGCCGCGCGACACGCTCAAATTGACCGCGGAGACGCTTAGTAATGCGAACTCAAGCGACGGGCTTTCGCAGCTGGGCGGCGCGTATACGTGGAGCGGCTACACGGCCAACGGCTACGTCACCGGCAACGAGGTGAACAGCAATCGCGTGCAGCTCGATTACGATCATCGCGACGCGACCAATCCGTACTTCCAGCAACTGCACGCGTCGCTCTATTACCGCAACGCGTCCACGCGCCAGACGCTCGATATTTCCGGCGCGAACGCGAGCGGCGCGACGTCCTCGCGCTCGCGCACCAACGATTACGGCGACAACATTCTCGGCGGCAGCGTGGTGGCGGACAGCGCGTTCAACACCGGCGTGCTGCAGCACAAGCTGACCTACGGCTTCGACGCGAGCGTCTCGCACTACAGCACCGCGAGCTCGGCGGGCAGCGAATGGACGAGCAACGCGGACGGCTATCCCGAGGCGTTCCCGAAGACCACGCAAACTTCGCTCGGCGCGTTCATCCAGGACGAGATCCGCTGGAACAAGCTGAGCGTCGTGCCGGGCGTGCGCTTCGACTATTACGACATGACGCCGCATCCGGATGCGACCTACGAGTCGATGTCCGCGAGTTCGACCAAGCCGACCTCGACCTCGACGGGCAACGCCGTCTCGCCGCGCCTCGCGATTCTCTACGAGGTCTCGCCCGCGTTCGTGCCGTACGTGCAGTACGCGCATGGATTCCGCGCGCCGTCCGCGTATCAGGTCAACAGCTTCTATAACCCGGCGGGTTCGTACGGGCTCTATTACCAGCAGGTCGGCAATCCGAACCTGAAGCCGGAAACGAGCAATTCCGTCGAAGTGGGTCTGCGCGGCAAGCTCGGCGTGGGCCACGGCCAGGTGAACTACAGCGCCGCCGCGTTCGCGGGCCGCTACAGCAACTTCATCGACAGCAAGGTGGTGGGCGGCAGCCTCACCTCGGCGACGAATCCGTACACCGTGCAGTACGTGAACTACTCGAAGGCGTCGATCCAGGGCCTCGAAGGCAAGGCCGACTGGTACGTGAACGACGCGCTCGAAGTGAAGGGCGGCTTCGCGTGGATTCACGGCACCGAGACCAGGGACGGCGTGACGAGCGGCCTCGACACCGTGCCGCCGCTCGCGGTCGTGCTCGGCGTGAAGTACGCGCCCACCGAACGCTGGTTCGCAAGCGCGGACCTCACCTACAACTCGCGCAAGAGCAAGTCGCAGATGTCCTCGTCGTCGTACTTCGCGACGCCGTCGTACACGATTCTCGACCTGCACGCGGGCGTCAACATCACGCGCCACGTGAGCGTGACGGCGGGCATCAACAACGTGTTCGACCGCAAATACTGGGTCTGGAACGACGTGCGCGGTCTGGCCGTCAGCGACGGCGCGGCGAAGATCGACGCGTACACCGCGCCGGGCCGCAACTTCAACGTGGCGATGAAAATCGACTTCTGATAACCGAACAAGGCAACCGAGATCATGAATCAAGCGACGACGCCCACCGCGTCCCATCCCGCGTCGCTCGCGCTGCTGCGCGACGCCTTCAATGAGCTGCGCACAGCGCGCAAGCTGCGTCACCGCGAGGCCGCGGCGGAACTCGGCGTGAGCGAGGCGGAAGCGCTGGCGGCTTTCGTGGGCGAGCACGTCGTGCGTCTCGACGACCGATTCGTCGAGCTGTTCGAAGCGATGCCCACGCTCGGCGAAGTCATGGTGCTGACGCGCAACGAAGCCGCCGTGCATGAGAAAACCGGTAGCTTCGAAAAAATGACGCGCAGCGGTCAGATCGGGCTCACCGTGGGCCGCGCGATCGATTTGCGGATTTTCTACGGGAAGTGGGCGTCGGCGTTCGCGGTGCGCGAGACCTATGACGACGGCGTGCGCAAGAGCCTGCAATTCTTCGACGCGCACGGCGTGGCGGTCACGAAGGTGTATCTGCGTGACGCGAGCGATCATGCCGCGTTCGATGCGCTGATCGAGCGCCACACGGCGCAGCCGCAAGTCGCCGGGCTGAGCGTCGTGCGCGCGATCGCGCGCGTGCCGCAACGCGCCGACGCGCAGATCGACGTCGACGGTTTTCGCGCCGCGTGGGCCGCGATGCAGGACACGCACGAATTCTTCGATATCCTGAAGAAGTTCGGCGTGACGAGAGTGCAGGCCTTGCGTCTCGCCGATCCGCATTACGCCGAGCCGATCGCCACGGAGGCGATCGACGCGCTGCTCGAAAGCGCCGCCCGCACGCGTTTGCCGATCATGGTGTTCGTCGGCAATCACGGGATGATCCAGATTCATACCGGGCCGGTGCAGACGATCCGCAGAATGGGGCCGTGGCTCAACGTGCTCGATCCGGATTTCAGCCTGCATCTGCGCACGAATCTCGTCGCGCAGGCGTGGATCGTGCGCAAGCCCACGACCGACGGCGTCGTGACCTCGGTTGAGCTGTTCGATGCCGATGGCGAGAACGTCGCCATGTTGTTCGGCGCACGCAAGCCCGGCAATCCGGAACTCGCGGGCTGGCGCGACGCGGTGAGCGCGCTCGCACGCATCGAGCGCAATGAACGCAATGAGCAAGGCGGTGCAGCATGAGCGACGATCGTTTCGATTTGCAACGCCGACGTCTGCTGATCGGTACCGGCGGCCTGCTGCTCGCCGCGGCGGGCGCGATGCAGGGCGTCACGGTGGCCAAGGCCGCTGCGCCCACGACGCAACGCGTGGTAGTGATTGGCGGCGCGCTCGCGGAGATCGTCTATGCGCTCGGACGCGCCGACGCGCTGGTGGGCAGCGACACGACCTGCACGTATCCGCGCGAGGCGCAGTCGCTGCCGAAGGTGGGTTATCAGCGCGCGCTTTCCGCCGAAGGTCTGCTGTCGCTCGAACCCACGCTGATTCTCGCCTCGGCGGAAGCCGGGCCACCTTCCGTGCTGCAACGCGTGGCGGGCGCGGGCGTGAAGCTCGTGACCTTCGAGGAAGGCCACGACGTGGCGTCGGTGCGCGAGAAGATCATCGGCGTGGCGCGCGCGCTCGATGCGGAGAACGCGGGCCAGACCTTGCTCGCGCGCTTCGACCGCGCGTGGACGGCGACCACGACGCGTATCGCAGCGGCGCAGGACGCGTCGAAGCGCGACGCAAAGACGCCGCCGAGCGTGCTGTTCCTGATGAGCCCCACGGGCAACCAGCCGATGGTCGCGGGCCAGCACACGGCCGCCGACGCGATGCTCGCCTACGCGGGCGCGCGCAACGCGATGCAGGGCTTCTCCGGCTATCGCGCGCTCACGCCCGAAGCGCTCGTCGCCGCGCAACCCGACATCGTGCTGACCACCGACGACGCCTTGAAAGCCGCCGGCAGCAAGCGTCATCTGCTCGATTCCGCAGGATTCTCGCTAACGCCCGCAGGCCGCGCGACGCGCGTGGTCGCGCTCGATGCGCTGTTCCTGCTCGGCTTCGGCCCGCGTTTGCCCGACGCCGTGGATGCGCTCAACCGCAGCCTCGCGCAGGCCTGATCGTCGTCGTTTTTTCACTTGCGTATTGAAGCCGTAGCGCGTTACCCGAATCACCCGAATCGTCATGTCCAGGCCGACTTTCCAGACGCTCAGCGTCGCGCCGCCCCCCGCGGGCGCGCATCTTCCTGCGCCCACGCCGCGCTCGCGCACGCCCTACGTGCTCGGCGGGCTTGCGGCGCTGCTCGCACTCGCCGTGCTCGGCGGCGTGTGCATGGGCGCGTATCCCGTTTCGCCGCAAGCACTGTGGCACGCGTTCGTCAGCGCCGACGTGCCGTCGAACGCGCAGACCGATCGCGCCGCGCTCGTGCTGTTCGAATTGCGCTTGCCGCGCGTCGTGCTCGCCTTGCTCGTCGGCGCGGGTTTCGGCGCGACGGGCAGCGCGTTGCAGGCGCTGCTGCGCAATCCGCTGGCCGATCCGGGCCTGATCGGCGTATCGAGCGGCGCGGCGCTCGGCGCTTCGCTGCTGATCGTGTTCGGCGCGGTGCTGATGCCGCATCTCGCCGCGCATCTTGCGCTGCCGCCCGCGGTCGCCGCGCTGTTCGGCGCGGATCGCCTCACGGCGTGCGCCGCGTTCGCGGGCGCGCTCGTCGTGACGCTCGCTGTCTACCGGATCGCCACGTCGAACGGACGCATCGTGCTGCCAATCCTGCTGCTCGCGGGCGTGGCCGCCAACGCGCTCGCGGGCGCGGTGATCGGCACGCTGTCCTATCTCGCGACCGACGCGCAACTGCGTTCGCTGACCTTCTGGAGCCTCGGCAGTCTCGCCGATGCGAAGTGGTCGACGCTCGCGACCATCGCGCCGTTCGTGCTCGCGGGCATTGCGATGATCGCCGCGCACACGCGCTCGCTCAACGCGATGCAACTCGGCGAACTTGAAGCGCATTACCTCGGCGTGCCCGTACGCCGCGTGAAGCACACGATCCTGCTCGCGAGCGCGCTCGCGGTGGGCGCGCTTGTGTCGACGACGGGGCAGATCGGTTTTATCGGCCTCGTTGCGCCGCATTGCGTGCGGCTCGCGTGCGGACCCGATCAGCGCGTGGTGCTGCCTGGCTCAATGCTGCTCGGCGCGCTGCTCACGGTGACCGCCGATCTCGCGGCGCGCACGCTGGTCGCGCCCGCCGAAATTCCGCTCGGCGTGTTGACGGCCTTGCTCGGCGCACCGTTTTTCATTCTGCTGATCGTGCGCAGCCGCCGTCAGTTCGGCGCGTGAGGGACGCGATGCTTTCGATTCAGAATCTGCATATCGGCTATCGCGGCAAGGGCGGCCGGCCCTTGTTCGAAGACTTCTCGCTGACGGTCGCGCCGGGCGAGTTCGTGGTGGTGCTCGGCCAGAATGGCGTCGGCAAGAGCACCTTGCTCAAGGCGCTCGCGGGCGACTTCACGCTGCACGGCTTTCCCGATTCGCAGAGCCGCGCGACGCTCACGCTCAACGGCGAGGATGTGAGCCGCATCGGGCCGCGCCGTCTCGCGCAACTGCGCGCCGTGCTCGCGCAGAGCGTGCCGAATACCTATCCGGTGCCGGTCAGCGACGTGGTGCAACTCGGCCGTTATCCGCATCTCGACGGCCCGGCGCTGCCGTATTCGCCCGAGGTGCTCGCCTACGACATGCTCGCGCTCGCGGGTGTCGCGCCGCTCGCGCAGCGCAACGTCACGACGCTGTCGGGCGGCGAATTTGCGCGCGTGCAATTCGCGCGAGCGCTCGCGCAGTTGTGGACGCTCGACAGTCACTGGATGCCGCCGCGTTATCTGCTGATGGACGAGCCGACCGCCGCGCTCGATCTCGTGCAGCAGCATCGTCTGTTCGCGACGGCGCGCCGTCTCACGCGCGAATGGAATATCGGCGCGCTCGCGATTGCGCACGACTGCAATCTCGCGGCGCGTCATGCCGATCGCCTCGTGCTGCTCGCCGATGGACGCGCCATCGCAGACGGCCCGCCGCGCGACGTCATGCGCACCGATCTGCTCGAACGTTGTTACGGTGCGCCGATGCAGGTGTTCGGCACGTTCGACGGCTCGGTGGCGGGGATTTTCCCGGCGTAACGGCGTTATGCGACGTCTTTCGTGCGCCGATCCTGCTGCTAGCCGAAGAAGCGCATGAGTTCGGCGGCGACCGCGACGGGCTGCTCCTCGGGCAGAAAGTGGCCGCATTGCGCGATCATCACGCCTTCCACAGATTCGGCGTACGGGCGCAGCGGCGCGGCCATATCGCCGATCGAACCATGATCGGCGCTGAGCGCGAGCACGGGCATGCCCAGCTTGCCGCGTGCGCTCAACGCACGGTTCTGCCGCGCCGACTCAGCGGCCGCGCGATAGTAGGCCAGTCCCGCGCGCAAGCCGCCATCCTTCTTGAAGACGCGCTCGTACTCGTCGAGATCGGCGTCGAGGAAAGTCTGCGGATTCGCGGTCTTGCGGCGTAAAAACCAGTCGAGATACGCGCGCTCTTTCCCTTCGATCAGCACTTCGGGCAAGTCCGCCACCGCGTGAAATGCGAAATGCCACGTGCGCCACGCACGCTCGGGCGCGAGCGGCAGGGCGTCGGGCAGCGTGATGCCGGGAATGCCCGCATCGAACAGCGCGAGCCGTTTCACTTCGTCACCGAACAGCACGGCATACGGATACGCGACCCACGCGCCCACGTCGTGCGCCGCCAGGTCATAGCGCGAAACACCGAGCTTGCCGAGCAACGCGTGCAACACGGTCGCCAGCGACTGCGTGTCGTAACCGTCGAGCGGGCGATCCGAATCGCCTTGACCGGGCAGATCCGGCGCGATGATGCGATAACGCTCGCCGAGGATTGGCATGACCTTGCGCCACGCGTACCAGCTTTCGGGGAAACCGGCGAGCAGCACCAGCACGTCGCCGTCAGGCTTGCCGCCGGTTACGTAGTGAAGACGGATGCCGTCGACGGTGGCATAACGATGCTCGAATCCGGCGAGCACGGAATCCGGCGATGAAGCGGGACCGGGGTCCACGATGCGCGGCGCGCCGGCGGCGCAGGGCGTAGTCATGATGGCGAGTTTCCTTTTGCGGTGATGAAATGCATGGCGATGATCGTCATCGTCCATATTGGAAATAATCGTTTCCTAATTGGCGAAAAAATTTTCAGGTCAGCAGGCGCAACGCTTCGTCGGCGGCGGAATGCATGTCGTGCGCGGAACGCCCCGATTTGCCGATCAGACGAAAACCCTGTAAAAGCGCGAGCAGCGTGCGCGCCATGGCGGCGACGTGCAGCTCGCGGCTGATCGAACCGTCTTCCTGCCCTTGCTGCAAGAGACGGCGCAGCATCGCTTCGGTATGGCGGATGGTGGATTCGACGAGCGTGGCCATCTCCTCGTCGAGCGTGGCGAGCGCCGTCGCGCTGGAAATGACGAGGCAGCCGCGCTGTCCTTCGAGTCCATGCGAGGACGCCGCGTAGAAGTGCAGCACGGCGCGAATCTTCTCGAATCCGCTTGATTGACGATCCAGCTGCTGGCGCAGATCGGCGTTGCGCGTTTGCACGTAGCGCTCGAAGGCCGCGAGGAACACGCCGCGCTTGTCGCCGAAGGCTTTGTAGAGGCTGCCCGCAGTCAGCCCGGTGGCGTCGCCGAGGTCGCCCACCGAAGTCGCGTGATAGCCGCGCTCGCGAAAAACCCGCACGGCGCCGTCCAGCACGCTGTCCATATCGAATTCGCGCGGGCGGCCTGGGCTGCGCGCCTGGGCGCGGGAAGACGTTTCGGATGTCATGGCGGCAGTATAGGAAATGTTCGTTTCCAAATCAAGTGCGAGCCTCGCGCGACTTTCGTTGCGACCCGATTCCTTACATTTTGTGGAACGGTGCTTTCGCGGCGGCCCTATTAATTCGCGGCGCGTCACCCGCGACAATCGGCGCGATGCGCGAGCGCTCGTGCATCTCCAACTACAACGAGTTCCCCGGTGCGCCGCGCGGCGGTGTCGCGCGGCGTCCGAACGCAAACAGACCAGCACACGATGAACAAGAAAATCCTTATCGCCTGTCTCGGTGGCCTCAGCGCAGGCGCGGCCCACGCACAGAGCAGCGTCACGCTCTACGGTCTCGTCGATACTTCGATATCCTACGTAAGCAATCAGCGCACCAATGGCGCGAATTCGCCGGGCAGCGGCGGCGTGCAGATGAATAGCGGCAATCTCAGCGCCTCGCGCTGGGGCCTGCGCGGCGCGGAAGATCTCGGCGGCGGCATGTCGGCGATCTTCATGCTGGAAGGCGGTTTCTCGTCGGTCAACGGCAAGACCAGCAACGGCGGCAAACTGTTCGGCCGTCAATCGTACGTGGGCTTGCGCGCCAACGGTTACGGCACGTTCACGATGGGCCGCCAGTACGACTTCATCCTGACGTTCGTGACGCCGCTGGGCGCAGCGGGCTCGGGCTGGGGCGGCAATCTGGCGATGCACCCGTACGACAACGACGATTCGATCCAGAACATCCGCATCAACAACGCCGTGCGTTACACGAGCGAGACCTATCGCGGCTTCACGGCCGGCGCGATGTACGGCTTCTCGAACACGGCGGGCAGCTTCGGCAACAACGCCGCGTACAGCGCGGGTCTCTCGTATGCGAACGGGCCGTTCAAGGCGGGCGCGGCGTTCCTCAAGATCAATCGCGACGGCAACGTGGCGAATGCCGATGGCGCGGTCAGCAGCACCGACGGCTCGGCCACGATCACGGGCGGCGACGAGCTGATCTGGGCGCTGGGCGCGCGCTACGCATTCGGTCCGCACTCGGTGGGTGTGAGCTGGACGCACTCGGCCACCGACGACGTCACGGGCGTGTGGCAAGGCGGCTCGACCACGGCGCTCAAGGGCAACACGCTGATTTTCGATAACTTCTCGATCGACGGCCGTTACGCGGTCACGCCCTCGCTCTACGTGTCGGCGGCTTATACGTACACGCAGGCGCGTTTCGATGCGGGTTCGCGTTCGGCGCGTCCGAAGTGGAATCAGGTGGTGGCGCAGATCGACAAGGTCATCACGCCGCGCACCGATGTCTATCTCGAAGGCGTGTTCCAGAGCGTGAGCGGCGGTCGCGGCAATGGGGCGTTCGACGCGTCGGTCTATACGCTTACGCCGTCGTCGAACAGCAATCAGGTGGTCGTCGCGGCGGGCTTGCGTCACCGCTTCTAAGGTGGGCTTTCAAGTGTGATTCGCGCGGCGTGACCCGTCGCGCGAATTCACTCGCTGACTCAGTTACGCGCGCGCGCCTTCGCTCTCGTCGAGATCGATCTGACGACGCGCCGCGCGCGGCAGACGCATCGTGAACGCGGTGCCGTCCTGCTCGTTCGAGACCACGTTGACGTCGCCGCCATGCGTGCGCGCGATCAGGCGCACGATGTGCAGACCAAGGCCGAGTCCCGAACCCTGATGCCCCGCGCGCGTCGCCGTGCTGAACGCGCAGAACAGCAGCGGCACGACGTCGGCGGGAATCGCGCCGCGATTGTGCACGCTCACGAGCACTTCATGCGGCGACGCGCCGTCCACGCGCACGTGCACCGGCATGCCCGGTTCGCCATGCGTGAGCGCATTGCTGACGAGATTCGACACGGCCTGCGCCACCAGATCCGCATCCCACTGACCGCCGAGATCGCCGTGCGGTGCATAGGCGAGCCGCCCGTTCGCGGCGTGCGGGGAAAACTCTTCGATCACGGCCTGGCAGAGCGCGTCGAGCTGCACATCGGTGCGTCGTAGCGGCAGCCGTCCGCCTTGCAGGCGCGCGAGATTGAGCAATTGTTCGACCATGCGCGACATGCGTCGTCCGCAATGTTCGATGCGCTTGCCCACCGACACGATCTTCTCGTCGCTCGACGCGCGCATCAGATACTCCGCCGAACTCATCACCGCCGACAACGGCGTGCGCAGATCGTGGCTCAGCACGGCCATCAGCATTTCGTTGGCTTCAAGCATCTGGCGCGTGGCCGCGAGCTGATCGGCGAGCTGGCGTTTCTGCAGTTCGATCTGCACGAAGATGCCGACTTTCGACTGCACGATGCGCGGCTCGATCGGCTTGTAGAGAAAGTCCACCGCGCCCGCCTCGTAGCCCTGAAACGTGCGGATCGCGTCCTGCGACGTGGCGGTCAGGAAGATGATCGGCACGTGCGAAGTGCGTGGGCTGCCGCGGATCAGCGAGGCCAGTTCGAAGCCGCTCATGCCCGGCATGTTGACGTCGAGAATCGCCACCGCGACGTCGTGTTCGAGCAGCAGTTCGAGCGCCTCCACACCCGAGCGGGCGACGAGCAGATGCACTTCGGGACGCGCGAGCAGGGCCGCGAGCGCCGTGAGATTGTGCTCGATGTCGTCGACGATCAGAACATTTACGGTAGGCAGGGACATGCGATTCATCCGGGTGAAGCGGGTAACAGCCTCGGCCACGCGGCAAGGCGCGCGCCGAGGGCGGTGGGTGTCAGCGTTTCGTTGACCGCGCCGGCGGCGATGGCCGCCTCCGGCATTTGCGGCGCGTAGGCGGTGTCGGGCGCTTGTGCCCAGGTCGTGCCGCCCGCCGCGCGGATCGCGGCGAGGCCGCGTGCGCCGTCGTCGTTCGCGCCCGAGAGCAGCACGCCGAGCAGACGCGCGCCGTAGACCGCGGCGGCGGATTCCATCAACACGTCGATCGAGGGGCGCGAAAAACGCACCGGGCCTTCGATCGACAGCGCGATGCTCGCGTCGCTGTCCACGAGCATATGGTAGTCGGGCGGCGCGATATAGACGCGCCCGCCCTGGATCGGTTCGCCCGCGTCGGGCTCGCTCACGGGCAGCGCGCAGCGCACGCCGAGCGCCTGGACCAGAAAGCTCGGCGAGGCGGGCGGCAGATGCAGCACGATCAGCACGGCCGCGCCGAAACGCGCGGGCAGCATCGGCAGCAACTGGCCGAGCACGTCTACGCCGCCCGCCGACGCGCCGATGACCACGGCGTCGAATTTCGCATCGGAAGTTGCATGGGTCGATGCAGCGCTCGATGCCTGCGCCGTTTGCCCCGAGCGCGTTTTGCCGCCGCGCGTGGCGCGCAGCGCCGCGCTGGCGGCGGCGAGCAGGGCGGATTTGGCGCGTGAGCCTGGCATGGTGGGTGATCCGCTCAACGCTTCTGGTAAATGCGCTCGGCGGCGCGGAATTCCTCGAACGCTTCGTGTCGTTTCGAGAAACGCAGATTTTCCTTGCTGCCGAGACCGAGAAAACCGCGCCGCACGAGCGCGCGTTCGAAGAGGCCGATGGCGCGATCCTGCAACGGGCGATCGAAATAGATCAGCACGTTGCGGCACGACACCAGATGCGCTTCGAGAAACACTTCGTCGGTCGCGAGGCTGTGATCGGCGAACACCACGCGTTCCTTGAGCGCGCTCGACAGACGCGCGCTGCCGTAGGCCGCGTGATAGTAGTCGGAGAGCGTGCGCTTGCCGCCCGCCGCGAGATAGTTCTGGCTGAAGCCCGCGAAACGGTCCACCGGATAGATCGCGGCTTCGGCGCGTTCGAGCGCTTCGGGGCTGATGTCGGTGGCGTAGAACAGCGTGCGCTCGGCGAGCCCTTCTTCCTCGAACAGAATCTTCAGCGACCACAATTCCTCGCCCGAGCTGCAGCCCGCGACCCAGACCTTGAGCGACGGATAGGTTTGCAGCACCGGCAGCACATGCTGGCGCAGCGCCAGAAAATACTCAGGATCACGAAACATATCGCTGACCTGGATCGTCATGTAGCCGAACAGGCGCGAGAAGTCGTCGGCGCTGCGCAGCACGCGATCCTGCAGCTGGCTCAGCGACGCCACGCCGAAATCCTGGCGCGCCTGTTCGAGCCGACGCCGCAGCGACGGCAGCGAATAGTGCCGGAAATCGTGCTGATAGCGCAGATAGATCGCTTCGAGCAGCAGACGCAATTCGATATCGAATACGCTGGTCTGCCGGGCGCCGCTGGTCGTGGTTTCGGTCATGGGCTATTTGCGCAGCCAGACGCGGCACAGCGACACGAGCTTGTCCACGTCGATGGGTTTGGAAACGTAGTCGTCGGCGCCCGCTTCGAGGCAGCGCATGCGATCGTCGGCCATCGCCTTCGCGGTCAGCGCGATCACGGGCAGGCGCGCGAGACGCGGATTCGCGCGCAGCGCGCGCATGGCGGCGAGGCCGTCCATCTCCGGCATCATCACGTCCATCAGCACGAGATCGACGTCGTCCTTGCCGTCGAGCAGATCGAGCGCCTCGCGGCCGTTGCGCGCGATCAGCAGCTTCGCGCCGAGCGGTTCGATCACGTGCGAGAGCGCGAAGATGTTGCGCACGTCGTCTTCGGCGAGCAGGATGGTCTTGCCTTCGAAGGTGTCGTCGCGCTGGCGCACGGCGCGCAGCATGCGCTGCTGTTCCGGCGCGAGCGACGACTCCACGCTATGCAGGAACAGCGTCACTTCGTCGAGCAGACGCTCGGGCGAGCGCGCGCCCTTGATGATGATCGACTTCGAATAGCGGCGCAGGCGCTGCTCGTCGTCGTCGGAGAGCATGCGGCCCGTGTAGACGATCACCGGCAGCGGCGCGACGCCCGCTTCGCCCGCGAGCGTTTCGAGCAGGTCGTAGCCGGTGCCGTCGGGCAGCGTGAGGTCGGTGACGATGCAGTCGAACGCGCCTTGCGCGATCTGCGCGTGCGCGTCGGCGAGCGTGCCCACGGCCACGATTTCCACGCCGTCGCCCACCAGCAGCGCACGAATGCTTTCGCGCATCGCGTGGTCGTCCTCGATCACGAGCACGCGCTTCACGCGTTGTTCGAGCCGCGATTCGAGCCGGCGAATCGCCGCTTCGAGCGTGCTGCGCGCCGTTGGCTTGAGCGTGTAGCCGATCGCGCCCAGATGTAGCGCCTTGTCGGCGTGGTCGGTGGCCGAGACGATGTGCACGGGAATATGACGCGTGCCCGGATCGCTCTTGAGCCATTCGAGCACCGACAGACCCGAGCGGTCGGGCAGGCCCACGTCGAGCAGCACGGCCACGGGCGCCTGATCCTTGACCATCGCGAAGCCGGTGGCCGCGTCGGCGGCGTGCAGGAAATCGAATTGCAGTTCGTGCACGAGGTCGCGCAGGATTTCCGCGAAGGGCAGGTCGTCTTCGATCACGAGGATCGCGCGGCTGCCGTGCGTGCGCTGGTCGCGGTCGTCGTCGATCGGTTGCGCGCCTTCGCCGTGGGACGGCGCCGATGTCGGCGCTGTGGCGGCGCGCGCGTGGACAGGCGCGTGGGCGGGAGCGGTTGTGGTGTAAGTTTCCGCGGTCGTGAGCAGGGCGCTGTCGCGGCGCGCCTGTGCGCCCGCTTGCGCCGACGAGGCGCTCGCGTTGGCCAGCGCCTGCACGGCTTGCGCTTCGCTGTCGACGGCGGCGGTGCTGTCGAGCGGCAGCCACAGCGTGAACACGCTGCCGACGCCAGGCTCGCTTGCCACGGCGATGCGCCCGCCGAGCAGACGCGCCAGTTCGCGCGAGATCGACAGACCCAGACCGCTGCCGCCATATTGACGGCTCGTCGAACCATCGGCTTGCTGGAACGCCTCGAAGATCATGTCGAGCTTGTCTTCGGCGATGCCGATGCCCGTGTCGCGCACGTCGATGCGCACGGAGCCCGCATCGACCGGCGACACCGTCAGCGAGACTTCGCCTTGCGAGGTGAATTTCAGCGCGTTCGACAGCAGGTTGCGCAGGATTTGCAGCACGCGCTGGCCGTCGGTCGTGAATTGATCGGCGACGCCAGGCAGACGGTCGATCGAGAGCGCGACGTGCTTTTCGCGCGCGAGCGGCGTGAAGGTTTCGCGCAGCGACGAAAGCAGGCTTTCGAGCGGCACGGTTTCGAGCATGAGCTGAATCTGCCCCGCTTCGACTTTCGACAGATCCAGAATGTCGTTGATGAGCGAGAGCAGGTCGGTATTCGACGCGTGAATCGTGGCCGCGTAGCGCACCTGTTCCTCGCTCAGATTGCCGCTGCGATTCTGCTGCAGCAGCTTCGCGAGGATCAGCGAGCTGTTGAGCGGCGTGCGCAATTCGTGCGACATGTTGGCGAGGAATTCCGATTTGTAGCGGCTCGCTTGCGCGAGGCGGTCGGCGTTGCGCTTGAGGTCGCCCTGCGCGCGTTCGAGTTCGCTCTTTTGCGTTTCGAGCCGGCGCGCGTATTCCTCGAGTTGCACGTTGGTCTGTTCGAGTTCGACCTGTTGCGCTTCGAGCCGCGTTTGCGAATCCATCAGCGCGCGGCCGCGTTCTTCGAGCCCTTCGTTCGCGACGCGCAATTCTTCCTGCTGCACCTGCAATTCGTGATTCAGTTGCTGCGATTGCGAATACGATTCCTGCAGGCGCTCGCGCGACACCGCGCCTTCCACGAGGTCGCCCATCGTGCTGCTCACGCGCGAGAGAAACTCGTTGTCGCGCGGCAGCAGCGCGCGCATGAAGCCGAGTTCGACCACGCCGTTGATGCGGCCCGAGGCGTCGATCGGCGCGATCAGCAGCGAGGCGGGCGTGGTCGAGCCGAGTCCCGATTCGACCTTCAGATAACCGGCCGGCGCGTCTTTCAGTTCGATCACGCGGCGCGAGGCGGCGGCCTGGCCGACGAGCGTCTGCCCGTCCTGCAGCAGCGGCACGTTGTACGCGCTTTCCTCGCCGAAGCCGAAGGTCGCCACGCGACGCAGCGCGCCTTCGCGGGTGTCGCGCACGTAGAGCGTCGCGACGCTCGCGCTCAGATAACCGGCGAGGCAGTCGAGCATCGCGCCGCCCACTTCGGCGAGCGCTTCCTTGCCCATGCCGCTTTCGGCCAGCAGTCGCTGACCCGAGCGCAGCCAGACCTGTTCCGCGAGCGCCTGGGACTGCTCGGCCTGGCCGCGCAGGGCGTCGTCGTAGGTCGAGGACAGCGAGGTCATTTCGCGTCGTCCGAGCCAGGCGAGCAGGCCGTTCACGAGCAGCGTGAGCGCCAGAAAGACGGCGACGGTCACGACGGTCAACTGGCGCGCCGCCGCGGTGCGCTCCTGGCGCAGACGCAGTTCTTCGGCGAGGAAGTCGCTGAATTCGCGGCGGATGGCGTCGGCGCTGGCGTTGCCGCGTTCGTTCTCAACCGTGGCGAGCACGCTGTCGTGGTCGCGGCGCAGACGGATGGCGTCGGCGGTGGACGCGTCCCATTGCGCGGCGATGGCGCGTACGCGCGCGAGCCGCTCGATTTGCGGCGGGTTGTCGATGACGAGTCCGTTCAGCGTCTGCAACTGCGCGGCGAAACGCGGCTTGCCGACCTCGTAGGTGGACAGCGAACGTTCGTCGCCATTGAGCAGAAAGCCGCGCACGCTCGACTCGCGGTCGGCCTGAATGCGCAGCAGCTCGTAGGCGTCGCCGATCACGCGTTCGGAGTGCTCGGCCCAACTCATCGTCGAAACGAGGTAGACGATCAGCGCCACGAAAGCGATGGCGGTCGCCAGCCCCGCCAATAGCGGCAGCGCGACGTTTCTTTGAATGATGCGTCTGAAGCGCAGCGGGTCGATCGCGTTCACGGCTTGCATTTTTTTCCGATTTTTATGGGCGAAGGCACGGTCGTCGGGCATATCGACCGGCTTTTATGGCGAATTCCGCGCGTGGGAACCCCGCCCCATCGTGGATAAGAGAAAGTCAAATCGATGCAAACGCAATCATACAAAAAGGATGCAGATTGCGTGAATGTCTCGGGAATCCCGCGCGCACGCGGCTCGCGCGGGTGAGCAATCCGCATGCCCGGAGAGTCGCTTGCCGGGGCGGCGCGGGCGTTCGCCCGGCGAGCCGGATCTGCCACGCGTGCGTTGTAAAAAATATATTTGTCTCTGGCCCTTTCGGAATGCGCCGCGGTGCCGATAACCAGATGGGGCGGCGCATCGCCAGCCGCCCCGACGATGCACACAACAATTCCAGCAAGCACCCCCAGCAAGACGAAGAAAGCGTGGCAACCAGAATGATCGAAGGGGCGGGCGAGCGGGCCGCCATCCAGAAGCAAACCCAGACGGGCAACACCGGAGCGGCGCGCGTACTCGCGTTGCTGAGCGCCAACAAGCCGCGCGTGATCGTGCTGATGGTGGTGGCCGGTTGCGTCCTCGGGTTCGCGACATGGCTCGACGCGCAGTTGCGGCCCGCCGTGGTCGCGCGCGAGCGCCGCGAGATGGACGCCGAAGAGCGCCTCGAAGCCACGATGCCCTGCCACGCCGGGCAAAGCCATACCGAATGGTGCGGCGCGATCGCGCTGCCCGTGCGTGTGCCCGCGCTGCCGCTGGTCGACACGCGTCGCGCGCCGCTCGGCTATTGCACGGCGGGCCCGGCGCCTTCGTGCTGAGGCGCCGGAAGCGGCACGACATCCGCCGTTCAACAAGCCACTACGCTTTCGCTTCGTCGATCAGCCAGTCGCGGAAGGCCGCGAGCTTCGGCAGGCTCGCGCACTCGGGCCGATAGACCACGTAATAAGCGAGCGGCGACGCAAACGCAATCTGCGGAAACAGCCGCACGAGCCGCCCCGCGGCGAGGTCGTCGCGCGCCATCACACTGCGCGCGAGCGCGATGCCGTGCCCTTCCACGGCCGCTTGCAGAACCGCCGCCGAATTGTTGATCCGCAGGCCGCGCAGGGCGGCGACGCCGGTCACGCCGGCTTCGCGCAGCCACGCGTCCCAGGTGGGAAAGCCCGCGTGGCCGTCCATCGAGAGGTCGTGAATCAGGGTCTCGCGCGCCAGATCGCCGGGCTTGCGCCAGCGGCGCCCGGCGGCCAGCGCCGCCGAACAGACCGGATAGACCTCCTCGTCCATCAGCTTTTGCGCCGTGAGACCCGGCCAGTTCCCCGCGCCATAGCGAACGCCGATATCGATACGCTGCGCGACGAAATCGACCGGCTTGAGGCTCGTGTCGAGCCGCACGTCGGTGTCGGGCCACGCGTGCTGAAAGCGTTCGAGACGCGGCAGCAGCCACCTGGCGGCGAAGGCCGGACTCGCGGTGACCGTGAGCACGCCGCTCGCCGACCCTTCCTTGAGCCGTTCGAGCCCGAGCGCGAGCCGGTCGAAACCCGCGCGGATATCGGGCAGCGCGCGCTCGGCCGCCTCGGTCACGACGAGACGCGCGCGCCCGCCGGTGCCGCGATGAAAGAGCGGCGCGCCCAGCCATTCCTCCAGCGTGCGCACGAGCTGACCGACCGCGGCGGGCGTGACGTGGAGTTCGGCCGCGGCGGCGGAAAAGCTCTGGTGACGTGCGCTGGCCTCGAAGGCGCGCAAGGCGTTCAGATACACGGGCGACTTCATGGCGATAAAGTTTTTCTTTCGATAATCGACACTTTATCTGGTTTGGCGATACGTGCGAATCGGCGAAGAATAGACGGTGGTCGGAAGCAATTTTTTAACGTGATCAGCGCAGATCCGGGGCCAAATCCGGTTTTGAAGTCGTATTTCAGATAGATAGATTTTCTACCGGATGCGCTGATCGAATCGAAACGAGGTGGATCATGGGCAATACGTTCAAGGGCAGAAAACTGCTGGTCGTCGGCGGCACGAGCGGCATGGGGCTGGAAACGGCGCGGATGGTGCTGGCCGAAGGCGGCAGCGCGGTGATCGTCGGTCATCGTGCGGAGAAAGCGGAGGCGGCGCGCAAGGAGCTGGCCGCGCTCGGACCGGTCACGGCGCTCACGGCGGACCTCGCCAGCGACGCCGGTCTGGCCGCACTGCTCAAGACGCTAGACGAACAGCACGCGGACATCGACCTGCTGGTGAACGCGGCGGGCGTGTTCTTCCCGAAGCCTTTTCTCGAACATCGCGACGCCGACTACGACCAGTACATGCAGCTGAACCGCGCGACCTTCTTCATCACGCAGAAGGTGGCGGCCAATCTGGCGGCGTCGGGTCGGCCGGGCGCGATCGTCAATATCGGCTCGATGTGGGCGCGTCAGGCGATTGCGGCCACGCCGTCGTCCGCGTATTCGATGGCCAAGGCGGGTCTGCACGCGCTCACGCAGCATCTGGCGATGGAGCTGGCGGACAAGCGGATTCGCGTCAACGCGGTGTCGCCGGCGGTGGTGCAGACGCCGATCTACGAAGGCTTCATTCCGAAGGCCGAAGTGGAGAGCGCGCTGCAAGGCTTCAACGCCTTCCATCCGATTGGCCGCGTGGGCACGCCGAAGGACGTGGCCGAAGTGGTCGCCTTCCTGCTGTCCGAAAAGGCCGCGTGGGTGACGGGCGCGATCTGGGACGTGGACGGCGGCGTGATGGCGGGCCGTAACTGAGCGGTTCAGCGGCGAGTACACACGGCACAAGCAGCATAAGCATCGCAAGCAACGCAAGCAGCGCGCTTCGACAACGCACCCCGCGTGCGGCGTCGAAGCGCGCTGCCTGCTTTCTGGCGTGCGCATTTCCCCTGCTCAAGTTTCAAATGCGGCCTGCCGTTATCCGGAGTGGCTGTAATAAATGGAAAGGGATTGAATCGATGAAGCGTCGAAGGCGGCGACCGAATAGATCGCCCTTTCGAAAGTGACTGGCAAGCCTCTCAGGCAATTCGTGAATAACGATGGAAGCGCTAATGTACGGGGGCCGCAAGGCCGGAGATCGCCCGCGGCGATATCTGCATGCATTGCGCGCGCAATCTTTCTTGTTCATCCATCTACGTCTTTCACGGATTTTCTATGCTTATCAAGAATGTGGCAGTGAGCCTTCCGTCACGGGTCGTTTCAAATGAAGAAGTCGTCGATCTGATTCGCTTTCACTCGTCGGGATTCGAAGGCGATGTCGACAGAACGCTACGAACCATCAAGACGCTGCTCGACCGCAGCGGCCTGGTGAACCGGCGCTGGTGCGGCAAGCACGAGTCGCCGATCGATCATGTGGCGATGGCCACGCGCAAGGCGCTCTCGGAATCGTATCTGCGGCCCGAGCAAATCGAGCTGTTTATTTTCGTGGGCATTGGGCGCGGTTTTCTGGAGCCGGGCAACAGCCACATGATGGCGAGCGCGCTGGGCTTCGTGAATGCCGAATGCTTCGACGTGGTGGATGCGTGCATGAGCTGGACGCGCGCGATGTCGATTGTGGACAGCCTGTTCAAGGCCGGCCAGTATCGCAATGCGATGATCGTGAACGCCGAGTTCAACATGCTCGACGGCGGCCCGCTTTATCCGGCCAACTTCGAACTGAAGAACCACGCGCAGGTCGAATATACATTACCATCGTTCACGATAGGCGAAGCCGCCACCGCAACCCTGGTCGTGGCGAAAGAGCCTGATAATTTCCGCTTTGAATTTCGCGGCAAGCCCGAGGTTTCCGACTTGTGCACGATCCCCATTCCCGGCTACGAAGGGTTTTGTCACCCGTCCGAACGGATCGGCAAGAACGGTGACATGCGTTTTACATCATACGGTCACGATCTGCACAAGAACTCGGACGAGCTGGTCGACGTGTTCGCGAAACTGGCGGTTCCGCGCAAGGACATCGACATCGTGTTTACGCATGCCTCGTCGAAGGCGGCGTGGCACGGCTACGGCGTGAAGGCCGGCATCGACGACAAGATGTATCACGTCTATCCCGACACGGGCAATCTGGTATCCGCTTCCATTCCCGCGGCGATCTCGCTGGCGAAGGACAGCGGCGCGCTCAAGCGCGGCGACCGGGCGCTCTGCTGGGTGGGCAGCGCGGGCATGTCATTCAATGTCAGCAGCTTCATCTTCTGAGACTGACTGAGCGCATATCGAGAACAATATGAGAGCCATTGCAGGAGGCATCCGCGTGTTGAAGCAGCGCGTGATCGACGCCTATCACGTGTCCGATTACAGCGTGCTGGCCGTTGGCGTGATTGGCGCGCTCGGTCATCCGTTGTACTGGTTCTGGTGGACCTTCGTCGACCCGCAGCCCAACGAGAATCTGCCGATGCGCGTGGTGGGTTCGATCGCCTGTCTGCTGCTGTTGCTGCGCCGCTTCTGGCCCGCCGGCGCCGTGCGTTTCCTGCCGTGGTATTACTTTGCGACGGTAGCCTACACGCTACCGTTTTTCTTCACCTGGTATCTGCTCAGCGGTCATTATTCGATGTTGTGGTCCATGGCCGAAGTGGGCATGGTGTTTTTCCTGATCGCGATTTTTCCGTCGTTCGTCGCGCTGGCGGCGAATCTGGTCATTGGCGTCGGCCTGGCCATTCTGTGCGCGTGGATCGTCGATCCGCGTCTGCTCGCGGTCGATTCGCACGTGCTGCTGTTTGTGTATCTGCCGGTGTTCGCGTTCGGCATTTGCGCGGGCGTCACGTTCAGTCACAGCAACATGAAGGGCATCACCGCGCAGGCGAAAAACGAAGCGTTGCGCGCGCTTGCGGGCACCATCGCGCACGAGATGCGCAATCCGCTGAGCCAGTTGCGCTACGTGCTCGACCGCATGGAAGAAGCGCTGCCCACGATGACCGAAACGCGGCCGTCCGCCGGGTCGTCGTCGAGCGGCGTGGGGTCGCTTTCGCAGCATCTCGAACACGGCCAGCTCGCGATCGATCGCGGTCTGCGCATCATCGCCATGACGCTCGACGAAGTGAGCGCCAAGCCCGTGCGTTCCGACAATCTCACTTACGCGAGCGCGGCGGCCGCCACGCGCAAGGCGCTCGACGAATATGGCTTCAGCGACCGCAAGGAGCGCAGCAAAGTGCGGCTCGTGGTGCTGGAGGACTTCACGTTCAAGGTCGATGAAACCGTTTATCTGTTCACGCTGTTCAACCTGATTCGCAACGCGTTGCATCACATGGCGGCGAATCCGTCGGCCACGCTGACGCTGACCGTCGAGCGGCAAAAGGTCATCGTGCACGACACGGGACCTGGCATCGCGCCCGAGATCATGTCGCATCTGTTCGTGCCGTTTCGCACGCACGGCAACCTGGCCGGCACGGGCCTCGGCCTCGCGTATTGTCAGCGCGCCATGCGCTCGTTCGGCGGCAGCATCGGCTGCCGTTCGGAAGTCGGCAAGTTCACGCAGTTCACGCTGGAATTCCCGGTGGTATCGGAGGTCGAGGTCGCAACGCATCGTCAGCAGGTGCTCGCGCGCGCCACGCAGTTCTTCGCGCACAAGCACATCCTGCTCGTCGACGACGACGCGGGCCAGCGCGCGCGCGTGAGCCAGGCGCTGTCCGGCGTGAGCGCGCAGGTGAGCGAGGCGGAGAGCGGCGTGAAGGCGCTCGCGCTGCTGCAGGACGCCGCGCCGTTCGACCTGATCCTCATGGACATCAACATGCCGGGCCTCGACGGCTATACGACCACGGAGCGCATTCGCGCCGACCGCGCGCACGCGAACTGGAATGCGCTGATCGTGGGCTATACGTCGGAGCCGCATAGCGTCGCGCGGGTGCTTGCGCAGGGCGCGGGCATGGACGAGACGATCGGTAAATCCATCAGCATGGTCGAGCTGATCAGCGCGCTGCAAACGCTGATGGAGAACGTCGATCGCAGCCGCCGCAACCGGCGCTTCGACGGCTTCGCGGGCAAGACGATTCTCGTCGCCGACGACGACACCTATAGCCGCATGGTCGCGAAGAGTTATCTCGAACGCTGCGGCGCGAGCGTGCTCGAAGCGGAGAACGGGCTGGGCGTGCTGGAGCGGCTCGACGAAGGCCTCACGATCGACGCGCTGGTGATCGACATGAACATGCCGGGCATGGGCGGCGTGGAGACGGCGGCGACGATCCGCGCGCGCAACGATGCTTATGCAAAGGCGCCCATCGTGGCGTTGACGGGCCAGTCCGATATGGAAGCGCTGCGCGCGTGTCTCGACGCGGGCATGAACGAAGTGATGATCAAGCCGGTGCGCGTGGGCGCGCTCTATGCGTGTCTCGCGCGGCAGTTCGCGCAGACGCCCGCCGCGAATGTGCACGAGCACGCGGAAACGCCGCGCACGGCGGTTGCGCGTGCACGCCTTGGGTCGAGCAACTCAGCGGACAACGCATCGAGCAACGCATCGACCCCGGCCACGCCGCCGCCCGTTGCAGTCGATACCGATCTGCTCGACGAGGCGCATCTGGAGGAACTGGCGTCGCTCGACATGCTCGATCAGACCTTCCTCAAAGGCATCGCGCAGATCCGCACCTTGATCGGTCAACTGGCCGACAGCGCGCAGGCCGGCGATGTGAAGGCGGCGCATTTCACGCTGCATCTGCTGCTGGGCATCAGCGGGAATATCGGTGCGAAGGCGCTGCACGTGTACGTGCGGCAGATTTATCCGCGTGTGCTCGACGGACAGTGGCCCACGGAAGCCGACTGGCTCGCGCAGGTCACGACGCTCGGCAACCGGTCGGCGGATGCGTTGCAGCGCTATTTCGTGGCGTCGTCGGCGACGAACGGGTATCGCGATGCGTTGAACGACGAGTGACGCGTCAGTTGCGCGAACGGCGATCGCGACGCGGCAATCAACGAGCTATCAGTGGATTTCGCTGGGCTTGTGCGGATTGCCGAAACCCATCGTGACGGTGGTGCCCGCGCCCCAGTCGGAGTCGATGCGCAGGCTGCCGCCGAACGACCGCATGATGCGATTGCAGAAGATCATGCCCATGCCGTGACCGCCGTCTTCGGCGTGCGTGGTGACGGGGTCCTGCAGCAGACGCGCCTTCACGTCGGGCGCGATGCCCGTGCCGTTGTCGCGCACGCGAATCTCATGCTCGCTGTTACGGAGCACTTCGATATGCAGCGCGGGCTCGGTGGCGTTCGTGAGCGCGCGCAGCGCGTTCGACAGCAGCGAGGAGAGCACCAGCGCGACGCAATTGGGCATCGCGCGCACGACGAAGTCCTGCTGCACGTCCACGGTGATCCAGTCGCGCTGGGCGGCAGCGAACGGATAGGTGTCGAGCAGCGTGGCGATCAGGCGCGTGGCGCTCACTTCGCGCGTGCCGTCGCGCGAGAGCGAGGGCGATCCGCTGTTCTTGTGCAGCGTGGCCCAGAACGACGAGATCAGCGAGAGGCAGTACTGCGTGTTGTTGAGCATCGACGACGCCGCGCTCGCGATACGGGTTTGCGAGTCAGGGTCGAATTCGCCCGACACGTCGTTTTCGATGGTGCGCGCGAACAGCGCGATGGTCGCCAGCGGCGTGTTCAGTTCATGCGCGAGAAACGCCAGCGTTTCGTCCATCGCCAGCAGACGCTGCTGACGCGTTTCGCGTTCGGTATAGCGCGCCACCGCCTGTTGCAGCACGTCGCGCACCGCTTCCATGCGCAGCGGCTTTTCGAGGATGCGGAACACATTGCCCGTGTTGACCGTGTTCAGCAGCATGTCCTTGTCGGCATACGCGGTCACCAGAATGCGCACGATCTGCGGATATTTCTGCGCGACTTCTTCCAGCAACTGGTCGCCGTCGCGCTCGGGCATGCGGAAGTCGGTCACCAGCACCGCGATCTCCGCGCCGTGCTGCGCGAGCACGCCCATGGCTTCCTCCGCGCCGCGCGCGACGTGCACCGGATAGAGGCCATGCATGGCGCGCGCGAAGTGCACGCGCGAAATCTCGTCGTCGTCGACGAAGAGAATGGAGAAGGTGGAGTGGAGGGCGGCGCTGGTCATCGCATTCCCGGCAAATGGATCGGGCGTTCTTTCTTGTGGAAATGCGATTGTAGTCGAGCCGGGTGACCCGACGCAGCGCCTTTCATTTGTCTTATGCGTAACGGATCGCAATTCGAGTCGCGACTCAAATCGCGACTCGACGTGCTTCGGGCCTGTGCGTCAGATGAAAAGCGAGACGATGCCGCCGACCGTAATGGCCGCCGCGAGCCATCGGCCGGTGCTGTAAGCCTGGTTCGGATCGGGCGCCTGGTCGGGGCGTTCGAGGCCGAATGCGCCATAGACGAGCGATTTGACGGGCTGCGAGTTCGCCGAGGCGTCGCCGCTGCCGTCCGTCGAGCCGTCGGTTTGCGCGCCATCGGTGCTGTCCACGCCGCTGTCCGAGCCGTCGGTACCGTCCGCGCTGGCGTCCGCCGTGGCGCTGTCACCGCTGTCGTTCACGCTGACGTCGTCGCCGTCGTCCGCGATGCTGTCGTCGTTGGCCGCCGCGGCATAGCCGCCCGGCGAAATCTGCACGGCGTCGTCCTGCGACGTGACCGCGTCGTCCGCGTTGCCGGTCGACGAGGAGGCCTTCACGTCGGGCGTCGCCTGCGCGGCTTGAGCCGGTTGTGCGGCCGCCGCGTTATCCGCGCCGTCGTTGAACCTCTGCGTCGCGGCGCCCCCGCCGGAAAACGACGTCGTACCCCCGAGTTGCATGGTCGGTTCCTTCTATTTTTTTACACGGCAACCATAATCCCACGTTGTCCGCTCCGTGCGGTCCACGAATAACGCGAAGAAATTCGCGGTATTCCGAGACCCCTTGTCCAGCTTGGGCTGTCACAATGTCGTTTGCATGAAACAGCACTCCTTGAGGCGAATGTGGACGAAGCCCTCGCGCAGCGGAATAACGGCAACCTCGATGGGGAGCCCCGTGTGACGCGGCCTTCGCGGCGCATGGTGTTCGAGGCGCTGTACCGCGCGCATTACGTGCGTGCCCATGCGCAACAGCCCGACGCGCTCGAACGCGCCCCCAACGACGAATATGCCCAGAGCGGCGCGCAGATTGCCTGGGAGATCTGGCAGGCGGCGCACGAGCATGCGATCGAAGTGGCCGCGCAGTTGTGCGAGAGCCGCCAGGCGCAGCACATTAGTCAGGATGGCAAAGCAGTGTGCCGGCTGTGCGCGAGCGATATTCGCGCGCTGCTGGCGGCGACGGAAAAAGAAGACCTGTAAAGCGACAAAAGCGCGCCAGTGGCGCGCTTTTGTTTGGTGCGTTTCGCGAGGTGCCTGGTACGTTTCGCGAATGCCGTGGGCAGACGCGAAACGCAGACGCTGGAGACGCTAGACGGGAATCGATTTGGGCAGGAACGGATGGCTGGCCGGTTTGCCCGCAGCGTTACTCGATGAAGCCGCCGCCGTGTTGCGCTTCGGATCGACCGCGCGTTTCACTTCGGCGAGCGTATCGCGCATCGCTTCGGAAATCTCGCTCAGCGGCGACGTCGCCCTGCGCTTGCTCGACGAAGTCGGCGTATCCGGCGTATCGCTCGAATCGGCCGCATCCGCCGCGCCTTGCGCGAGTTCGCGGCTGGCGAGCATTGCACGCGTGACGCCGGCGCGCGAAGGCGGCGCGCAGATGCAACACGTTGCCGGTTTCATCGCGTCGCGCGCGTGGCGCACGAAGCGGCCCGAGCAGACCGTGCAGCGCGTGAGCGCGAGCAGACCGCCTTCGAAGAAGCGCAGCAGCGTCCAGGCGCGCGTGAAGCTCAGCACGCGTTCGGTTTCAGCGCATTCGCAGTGCTCGATATAGAGGCGGTACGCACGCGTGAGCGCATCGAGCCGGCTGCATTTCGCTTCGTCTTTCAGGAACAGGAAGATGTTGTAAAAAAGCGAAGCGTGAATATTCGGTAACCACGTGAAATACCAGTCGGCCGAAAACGGAAGCATGCCTTTGGGCGGCGAAGCGCTCTTGAGTTCGCGATAAAGGCGAATCAGACGATTTCTCGAAAGCGTCAGTTCCTTTTCGAGCACCGGCATGCGAGCACCAAGCTGGATCAGCTCGATTGCGCGCAAAACCTCGCGCGCTTCCTCGGTCACACTGCCTTTGTACATGACTTAGAACTCCTGGGCAGTGACTACTGCCGCGACAATCAGGCCTAAATGCCTGAATTCACGGGCGATTATAGGAGCGCGCAAACGAGCGTCAAGAATAATATTTAGAAAGAATTTACAGGATTTAATAAGGAATTACGGGCCGTGACGGGCATTTTCGGGCGAAAGCGCCACAGGAATGGGCGCCGCTTCTTATTTTGCTTTCACGATTATGGGAATTGGTAAGTTCTGGAAAGAATCCGGTGAAAAGAACAGATCGACCCCCGTTTTTTATGGCGATTTACGGTGCCGCGGCACTCGCGCAACGCGTCATTTTCAGTCGCTGCAGTTTCCTACGAATTATTACCGAGTCTTGCGTCGTAACCTTTTCGGGGGCATCTGCCGGTAAACTTCGTCTTCCCGAATGGATGCGACGCCACGCCGTTGCAGAGGCTGGCCGCGCCCACGCGCGCGAGCCTCATACCTTAGCTGCTAACCGATGATTCTTCGCTTCTCCACCAGTTCTTCTTCGCGCAAGGAAGCGCGCAAGGGCGTGCCTGCGCCCTTGTCCGGCGACTTCGCGTGCCGGCGCGGGGCCGGGCCCGCCAGTCCGCCGCGCCGCCGGCTGCTCAAGGGCACGATGAGCGTGCTGGCGCTGAGCGGTTGCGGCACCACGCTGCTGAGCGCGTGCGGAGGCGATTACACCGGCGGAGACGGGCCGCAGGACGCGCCTACGCCGGTGTTGAATTCGGTGGCGAATTTCCGCGACGTGGGCGGCGCGGCGCCTGGTTACTCGACGAGCGACGGTGCGCACTTTCGCCGCGCCATTCTCTATCGCTCCGACGTGCTGACCGCGAATACGGCCGACACGGCCACGCTCGAAGGCATCGGACTCGCGGGCATCTACGATCTGCGCACGCCGGTGGAAGCCGACGCTTTGCCGGACACGTCGCTGAGCACCGCGAGCTACGTCTCGCTGAACGTGCTCGGCACGCATGCGCCGCCGTCGTTCGCCGGTATGTCGGGTCCGGAACTCGATTCGGCCATGCAGGCGCACTGGCGCGAATTCGTCATGGGTCACACACAGTGCATGGCGTATGGCGCGCTGCTCGAGCAGATCGCGCAGGCGGGCGGGCCGGTCGTCGTGGTGGGCGGAAAGGGCGTGGACGTGGCAGGCTGGGCGGGCGCGCTGCTGCTGCTGATCGCGAACGTGCCGCTGGAAATCGTCGTGAAGGATTTTCTGCTGACGAATGCGTGGCGCTCGACGGGCATCGACGAAGACAATCTCGCGCCGCCCGTGCAGGCCAGCTATCTGCAAAGCGCCTTCGATGCGCTGCAAAAAGGGTTCGGCGATCTGAACCGCTATCTCAACGCCGGTCTCGGACTGTCTTCGACGACGGTGGATCTGCTGCGCGGCCGCCTCGTGGTGTAAGCGGCGCGCTTCGTCAGACATAAAAAGAAACGGGCGCTCGCGAGCGCCCGTCACATCTTCCAGGCCGACAAACTCAGGCGGCAGGAAACGCGATCTTGATGCGCAGACCGCCTTCGGGATGGTTCGACACTTCGCAGCGTCCGCCCTGATTGCGCACGAGGCGCGTGACGATCGCGAGACCAAGTCCGCAATGCCCTTCGCCGCCGCGCGCTTCGTCCAGCCGCACGAACGGCTTGAGCGCCGCGGCCACGCGTTCGGCGGGAATGCCGGGGCCGTGATCGCGCACTTCGATAATCCAGTTCGACCCTTCGCGGCGCGTGCCGATTTCCACCGGCGGCTCGCCGTGCTCGAGTGCGTTATCGACGAGATTCGACACCAGCCGGTCGAGCAGCGTGCGCGGCATGCGAAAGCCCGCACCGGCGCGCAGATCGAGACGGAACAGCGTGTCTTCCTCTTCCGCCGTATCGGATGAAAACTGCTCGCGCAACAGCGAATCCACGTCCACTTCGGGACCGGACTCCGGCCGTTGCCGCGCGAATTCCAGAAACTGCTGGACGATGTCGTTGAGCGAATCGACTTCGCGCGTGAATTGTTCGCGCTCGCGCTCCGACCCCAGCATGCTCGCGCGCAATTTCAGGCGCGTGAGCGGCGACTTCAGATCGTGCGCCACGCCCGCGAGCATGATGGCCTGATCGTCGTCGGCTTCGTTGAGCTGTTTCATCATGCCGTTGAACGAGCCGATCAGTTCGCGCAATTCGCGCGGACCGAGTTCGTCGACGGGCGGCGGACGATTGCCCGAGCCGAATGCGCGCGCGGTCTGCGCGACGATCGACAGCGGGCGCTGCATCTGCCACACGGCGAGCAGCGCGAGCAGCAGCGAGACCGCGAGCATCGACGCGAATTGCGGCACCAGATTGGGCGGCGGCGGCAGGTCGATCGGCGCGACGATCCACGTGGGATGGCCGGGAAAGCGCACCCAGAGCGTCGCGCGATTGCGCATGTCGGCGAGAATTTCGGTGCCGGCGGGCAGGTCGCGCAGCAGTTGCCGGCGCAGGTCCGCGAGCGGCTCGCGCTTCGGCACCTCGAGCTTCACGTCGGCGGGCATGTTCCAGGTGGGCACGAGATGCACGCGCAACGCGGGCGCGAGTTCGAGCTCGTTGGGCGCCGCGCCGGTCGTGGCGTGCAGCATCAGCAGCAGGCCGCGCTCGAAGCCCTCGACTTCATGGCGGCGCGGCTGCGGCGCGAACACGACGAACCAGCACGCCTGAATCGCGAACAGCACGAGCGCCGACATCAGCGCCATGCGCCCGAACAGCGTATTCAACGGATTGTTCATGCATTCACGCGATCATGCGCCGCCGTCGGGATCCTGGGCATCCTCGGCGCCGTGGGCGTCGGTGTCAGCGGCTTCGCCTTCGCGCAGCGGCACGAACACATAGCCCTTGCCGCGTACCGTTTGCACGAAACGCGGTTGCGAGGGATCGTCTTCGATCACGCGGCGCAGGCGCCAGATCGGCACGTCGAGACTGCGCTCATGGAATTCGAGGCCGTCGGCATGCAGCAGATCGTGAATGAGCACGCGCGAGAGCACGCGGTAAGGGTGTCGTGTGAAGACCTTCAGCAAGGCGAATTCGCCGTCGCGCAGCGCCACGCGCTCGCCGTCGCGCAACAGCGTGCGCGTCGTGAAATCGAGCTCGAAGGGGCCAAAGCGGCAGCGTTCGCGTGCTTCCGGCGCACCCGCGGGTACCGCGCCGCGACGGCGCAGCACGGTCTGGATGCGCAGCAACAGTTCCTGCGGATCGAACGGCTTGGCGACATAGTCGTCCGCGCCGAGCGTGAGGCCCGCGATGCGGTCGGCGACCGCGCCGCGTGCGGACGCGAAGATCACCGGAATGTCGTCGCCTTTCGCACGCAGGGCGGCGAGGGCGCGCAGACCGTCGGTGCCGGGCATCATGACGTCCAGCACGACGACAGCAGGTCGCTCGCGTTCGAGACGCTGACCGAGATGCGTGCCATCGTGCAGGACCGAGGCTTCGAAGCCGTTGGCCCGCAGGAAGCGGGAGAGAAGATCGCGCACGACCGGATCGTCGTCGACGATGAGAACGTGTGGACTCATCGTAAAATTTTAATGCTTATCGACGGCTTACAGAATAGCGGCGTTCTTTCTATTTCTTACTCAGGCTTACCTGAGATGGGTTTTCGCGGCGTGGGCTTGCGTCACCCTTTCGCCGCGAGCTTCCAGTCTTACTTACTTCGCGGCGAGTGCGCTTTCCTGCACCGGCGCTTGAGCGGCTTGCGTCGAATCGGTCGCGGCAGCGGACTTTTCTTCCGACGAATGCGCGGCAGCAGCGGCCGGCTTCGCGGCAGACGGTGCGTCGAGCGAGGCAATGCCCGCAGCCTTCGCGAAGGCCGTGCCCGAACCCGCCATGCTGGCGGCCTTGGCCGAGGTTTCCGCCGTGGCGGCCGGCTTGGCCGACTTCGCCGGCGCGACTTCGTCAGCCGGGATGGCGTGCGTATGCGCGTCGGCGAGACGCTTCTGGCGCGCGTCGGCAGCAACGCCGCTCGGCATTTTTTCCAGATGCAGCGAGGCGTCGGTGTGCGCGCCGGCGAGCTTCGCGCCCGCCTTCGGCGCGGCCTTCGAGCCGTCGGCCGTCGGGGCCGGCTTGTCGTTCTGGCCCTTCGGCGCACCGTCGATGCCCTTCATTTCCAGCACGGCGTCCTGTGCGGAAGGCGCGAGATGCTGATCGACCACGCCGTCCTTCACGCGCTGCACGCTGGCTTGCTTGCCGTGTTGCAGATCGCCCTGAAGTTCGGCGATGCGGCGGTTATACCAGTCCGTCACGCAAGCCTTGTCCTTGCAATTGTGCTGGCGCCATTGCCACTGGCTCACGCGGTCGGCTTCGAGCGCCGTCGTGTCGGGCGTCGCGTCGAGCGCGCTGTGATAGAGCGCGGCGAGTTTGTCGTCGAGCGCGGACAGCGTCGGGTCGTTGCACACGAGGCGCTCGGACGCCGAGGCGTTGTGCGGGCAGTGAAAGCTCGCCGCCTGAGCGAACGGCGAACCGGCGAGCGACGCGAAGAGCGCGAGCGCAGCGACGTTCAGGCCGCGGCGAAGGGAGTGAGCGCGACGGATTTTCTGTTCTCGATTCATGGCAGGCACGATGTTGTATGAAATAGCGGGGGACGACGGGCGGCTAGTCCGGCGTCGCCACGGCGCCAGGCGCCGCGATGAGAACAATAGCTCAGCGCCTCTGGCGCAAAGCGGCGCTCAACGGGTCGATTGCGTCCACCGCTTACGAAACATTTCATCCATTACGCGCGCGGTAAGTTGCGCAGCCGTTTTGACGGCCTGAACGCGCGCCGCCTGCTTTCCGGTCCTTACTTCGCGTGAGATTTGCGAAGAACTGGAAAGCGCTTGTCAACAATGGCCGATGTCCCGCCCATCGTGTGGCGGGCTTTGCCTTGATGATGCATGACGAGCCCTGCCGCCTGCATCCCTTCGCATCGCGCGCGCAGCCCATCGACGCGTCATGTCATCGTTCCCATGCCACATCCTTTTCGCTCCAACGTCCGCCGCGCGGCCAGCCTTGCCGCCGCGCTCGGCGCTGCGCTCGCGCTCAATGGCTGCGCCTGGACGCTGATCACCGCCGCCGATGCAACGGGCTCCGTGATCCAGGCGGGTTATGCGGTCGCGGCGAATTACTCGTCGCCGAGATTCGTGACCGGGCGGCCGGTGAATGTCGCGTCGATCTGCATCGAGAACAATCCGATGGTCACGTCGGCCGATTTCGTGCCGTCGCTGCAACTGGTGCTGGCGCAGCGCGGCGTGACTTCGGACGTCTACAGCCCCGGTACGGAGCCGGTCACGTGCGAGGGGCGCCTCGTTTACAACGCGTCGATCGAATACGGCAAGCCGACGTTCAGCGACGACAGCCGCGCGTATCTGTCCACCATCAATCTGACGATCTTCTTGCATAACCATATTGCGGTGACAGCGCGTTACGAAGTGCGCGGGCTCGGCACCGACCGCTTTTCCAGCGCGGCGGTGAAGCTCAAGGGCCTGCTGGACAGCATGGTGGTGGATCAGACGCAACTGGGTTCGACGTTCGAGTCCGCTTCGCGCGGCCTGTAGTCTTTCACGCCGCATATTCAGGAAAGGAATGGAAAGGCGGCGGGCCTATGCCGGTCCGTTTGCGTCCCTTACGATTTGTGCATGGCAAATAATATTTTTCTCGTCGACGACGATCCCGTCGTGCGCGACGTTACCGCCGAATATCTGCAAATGCGCGGCTTCACCGTGACGAAGCTGCCGTCCGCGCGCGCCTTGCAGCAGCAGTTGCGCACCGAGCGGCCGCAAGTCGTGGTGCTCGACATCATGATGCCGGAGCTGGATGGCATCAGCGCCTTGCGCGCGCTGCGCGAAAGCGGCGACGACCTGCCTGTGATCCTGCTCACCGCGCGCAACGAGGTGATCGACCGCGTGCTCGGCCTCGAATTCGGCGCCGACGATTACGTGGGCAAGCCCTTCGATCCGGGCGAGCTGGCCGCGCGTATCCGCACGGTCATGCGCCGCCGCAGCGTGTCGAACTCGACGGGTGCGCCGGAAAGTCGCGCCTCGTTCCGCTTCGGCCCGTACGAACTCGACTTCCGCTCGCGCGAGCTGTATCGCGACGAAGAACGCATTCCGCTGCGTTCGAGCGAATTCGCGTTCCTGAAGCTGTTCGTCAATCACGCGATGACGATTCTGTCGCGCGAACGTATTATCGAAATCGTCTACGGCGAAGCGGGACGTTATCGCAATCGCAGTCTCGACGTGGCGATCTGGCGTCTGCGCCGGCTGATCGAAACCGATCCGTCCGAGCCGCGCTATCTGCAGACGGTCTGGGGACACGGTTACGTGTTCGTGCCGGACGGCGAAGTCGGTTTCGCCGAGCGCTACAGCGAATACGCGGGTGACATGCCCGACGCGGCGCAGGAAGAGTGAGCGGCGCGGTTCGGTTCAGTTCGGTCGGCGAGCGATGTCGGCCTGACTGAACTTTCGCGACGATGAAACAAAAACGGCGCGCCATCGAGGCGCGCCGTTTTTGCTTATCCGATGCTTCAGGGAAGCATCGGAATACAGCATCAACGCAACATCAGAACGTGAGCACGCTCAGGAACATACGCTGCAGCCAGCCGACCGTGGTCGCGTCGTTGAGCATGCCGTGGCCCACCTGTTCGATACGCGCGTTGGCGATCTTGCTCGAATCGACGTAGTTATCCGACTCCACGTCGTTCGGATTGACGATGCCCGAGAGACGCAGACGCTGATGCTCGCCGCTCATCGCAATGATCTTTTCGCCCGACACCACGAGATTGCCCGTCGGCGTCTTGCTGATGACCGTCACGGCCAGCGTGCCCGTCATGTCGCTCGACAGCGTGTGGCTGCCCGTGCCGTTGAATGTCGTCGACGCCGAACCGATATTGAACAGACGCGCGAGACGTGCCGCCGCGCCCGTCGATTGATCGGCAGCGGTCGCGGTGATGGTGCTGTCGCGTTTCGCGGACGCGGCCGCGGTGTCGGCGCCATTGTAAGTTTCGGAGAGGCGAATCGTGAGCACGTCGCCGATACGCTGCGCGCGCGGCGTTTCATACAGCGCGATGGCGGTGCCTTGCTGATAGATCGAGCCACCCGTGTTGACGTTCAGCGGCGGCTCGGCAAGCGGCGGCGTCATCGGCGTGTTGACGATCGATTCGGGCGAGGTCGCGCACCCCGAGAACGCAGCGAATGCCGATGCGCACAGCAGCACACGCGGCAGCGCAAAAGAAAGGCGCGCGAAGTGCTTGCAGGAAGGTAAGGAGTGCGATTGATTGGAAAGCATAAGTAAGAAGCGCTCGCGTGAGGGCGTCGTCGGGTCAGTGGGCGTGCGTGGCGATCAGCCTTCGTCGAACTGGCTGATCTTGAGCGCGCGTTCGATGCCCTTCGCGCGCGGACTCGCGGGTTTAAGCAGGTAAGTCAAGGTGGCGTGACCGCCGTTCGGCATCAGGCAGATCGTGATCGTGCTCGACGCGTTGTCCCATTCGAGCAGCGGCAGCGACGGATCGCCGGCCATGCGCGGCGCGCCGTAACGCGAGGCGAGCAGATCGCGCAGATCGAACGCCGTAGCGGCATCGACGACAAACGACATTTCGTAGAGACGCAGCGGCTCGCCCGCGGATTCGTGCGCGAAACGCAGCACGTGCTCGCTCGCCGGCACGCCGTCCACGACGGCATGCGACGGCGTCCAGCCTTGCGGCGTGCGATGCGCCCAGCGGCACGCGATCGTCAGGCTTGCATAGCTCTTGAACGGCATGCCGATGTCGCCGCCGGCCACGTCGGTCTCGCAGACCAGCGCACTTTCGTGCGGCGTGGCGCGCACCGTGTTGGCCTCGCGCAATTCAGTCAGCGTGACGCCG
>NZ_JAAGPN010000081.1:0-234 GCF_017104805.1 Paraburkholderia sp. Ac-20347
TAAAAAAAAAAAAAAAGGATAGTAAGTATGTGACAGCGTGACTAATAAAATGCTAACAATAAGTTGGTGGCGTATTATGTATTTATGTCAATAGATATATGAGCACATGATGTAAGTGATATAGTGACCGTCGTCCATGACAGTAGCACCCGTAGGTGCTGACGTTCTCCTTGCGACAGTGTCACATCTATCAGATCAGACAATATGCGAGGCAGTACTCTATACATAGTAACT